>JBGOWR010000021.1:0-9022 GCA_041478695.1 Thermoplasmata archaeon
CTTCATCTACGACTTCGACATCGGGGCGTGCATCCGGGTCTTCGGTCAGGAGATCGAAGGCACCGATTACACGACCGACATCGTCGTGAGCATGGACAGGGAGAACGACAGGCCGAAGTTCGAGGACATACCGGCCTTCAACCCCCAGCTGAAGATACTTGCCTTCGATATAGAGAACAGCATCAAGGACGGTCACATTTACACGATCTGCTACGCCATCAGGCAGAACGGAAAGCTGAGCTGCGCCGAGCCGATCATTGGAGATGAGAAGGAGATAATCGAGAGGTTCTCCCAGGCCATACAGGCAGAGGACCCCGACGTGATCACCGGCTACAACATCGACGGCTACGACATCCCGGTCATTCTTGAAAGGGCGAAGTCCCTGGGGATGCAACCGGTGCAGTGGGGGAGGGACCTGAGCGCCCCCCGCCAGATAATGAACCGATTCTGGAGGTTGACCGGCAGGCTCGTCGCTGACGCATGGTGGGCGGTTAAGATCCAGCTCAAACCGAAGCAGGAGACCCTCAACCATGTCGCCAAGCTCCTTCTCAACGAGGAGAAGCTCGACGTCGACCCGAGGAAGATCGACGAGGAATGGAACGCGGACAGGGACAAGGTGACGAGGTACTGCCAGAAGGATGCCGAGCTGTCGCTGAGGGTGCTTGAGAGCGTGGACATACTCAGGAAGGACATGGACCTGGCGACGGTGTCGAGGCTGCCCGTCGACGACGTGCTGAACAGCGGCGCCTCCCAACTGATCGATTCGATACTGATCAGGGCGGCGGACAGGCAAGTGCCGAAGGTCGGAGTGCCACTGACGGGAGGATGGAACGACGAGGAGGCGATCGAAGGGGGCTACGTCCACAGCATAGAGCCGGGCCTGTACCACTGGGTCTGCGTTCTCGACTTCAAGTCGATGTATCCATCGCTGATCATCTCGAAGAACATCTGCTTCACTACCCTGAGCGACCAGGGAGAGATCGTCAGCCCGATCGGGGCAAGGTTCCTCAGCAAGGACCAGAGAGAGGGACTGCTGCCGCGGATCCTGTTGAAGCTTCTAGCGGACAGGGATTCGATAAAGAGGAGGATGAAGGAGGCGGAGACCCCTGAGGAGCAGCGCTACTACGATGGACTGCAGGCCGCCGTCAAGGTCCTGATGAACGCGTTCTATGGCGTATTCGCATCGTCGTTCTACAGGTTCACTGACAGGAAGATCGGGAGCTCCATCACCGCCTTCGCGAGGGAGACGATCAAAGGGATCATCGCGAAGCTCGAGGAGGAGGCGATCACCGTCATCTACTCGGATACGGATTCCATTTTCGTCCAGTCACCTTACCTTGAGCTCGAATCGACGATCAAGTTCGGGAAGGACCTGGCCACAAGGTTCTCGAGCGAGGGCAGGAGCCTTGAGTTCGAGAAGATCATGGAGCCGCTGTTCACGCACGGGAAGAAGAAAAGGTATGTCGGAAGGATCGTCTGGCCAACGCAGGAGCTTCTGATCAGAGGGTACGAGATCAGAAGGACTGACTCCTTCGACCTTCAGAGCGATACGCTGATGACGGTCTTTGAACAGATACTGGCCGGCAGGACGGACGAGGCTGTCAAGCTTGCGAGGCAGACCGTTGCGGACACCGCTGCCGGGAACGTGCCGGTCGAGAAACTGGTCATCTCGAGGTCCTGCAAGGCGTTCAACCTGTACAAGGATGCTGATTCTCAAGCTACCGTCCAGACAGCAAAGAAACTCACGGAAATGGGATACGATTTCGTGCCAGGGATGAAGGTCTCGTGGATCGTCATAGACAGTAGAAAGACGCCTCAGGTCGTGGAGCCTTTTGTGAGCGGAAGACAGTTCACGGCGACCCCTGACTGGAGGTACTACGCCGAGAGGATCGCGCAGACGATCGCCCGGGCGACGGAGATATTCGGATGGGACGAGAAGAGCCTGATGATGGGCTCCCAGCAGTTCACTCTGTTCGACCAGTCCTTCGACAAACCTAGCAAGAAGGAAAAGGAGAAGGACGTGATAAAGAAGACAGATAAGAAGCTGAACCTCGAGGATTTCATGTGATTCCTGTCCGAGCAGTGTTTTCCGACAAACTTTAAATATAGACAGGCAATCTGCAGCGTCAAGTCACGAGAGCTAATCTCTCGTTGGAGATGTGCCCGAAAGGGTGAATCCGTAAACGCCGCGAACGCGGCAGGTGATACAAATGGCAAAGGACAAGGCTGAAACGCCTACGATTACCGACGATACCGAAGAGAAACCGACGATTTCTGGAAAGGGAATTTATCATTATATCGCAGAGGCCTGGAACAATCCGGACAAGTCTTATGTGAAGGGGCTCCAGTTCGAGCGACTCATTCAGTGGCGCCGAGAGGAGAACTACATCAGGGCCGAGCACCCGACCAGGTTGGACCGCGCTAGGAAGCTCGGATTCAAGGCCAAGCAGGGCTACGTGATCGTAAGAGGAAGGGTCAGGAAGGGCTCGATGAACAAGCCCCAGATCCGAAAGGGCAGAAGGGCCAAGAGGAAGGGGATAAACAAGATCACGGCCCAGAAGAGCATCCAGAGGATAGCAGAGGAGCGCGCATCGAAGAAGTACCCGAACCTTGAGGTCCTTAACTCATACTGGGTCGGAGGGGACGGAAGGCATGAGTGGTACGAGATGATCATGGTCGACCCGCACCACCCTGTGATCAAAAGCGACCCGAAGATCAACTGGATCTGCGATTCGGTGCACAAAGGACGTGCGTACCGCGGACTGACCTCGGCAGGCAAGAAGGGACGCGGCCTGAGGCACAAGGGCAAGGGCGCGGAGAAGGTCAGGCCGTCGATCGGCGCTCACCACAGACAAGGCAAGTGATCTCAGCTTCTGATCGCTTCAAACCTCTTCTCGATCTCTTCCTCGTTCATCCCGACGAGCGGGAAGAACGCAGGAACTCGGAGACTTATCTTCTTTATCTCTTCAATGTCCTCAACGCCGTAGCCGAACGCAACGGCCAGGGCTCTGTGACTGATCGTCAGCTGCTCCAGAGGAACAGGGGACGTCACCCTCAGCGACGGGTCCCATTTCGCCAGTATGTCGATCAGATGATCTGCGCTCGATACGAGAACGACCTTGCAGCCCCTCTTCATCATCAGCCAAGCGGCGACCACGTCCCTCTCCTTGTCGACGATCGCGAGTATCTTGCCCTGACTTCCCATAGGCAACCCACCAGGACCGGGGACGTACTCGCTGAAGATGAACGCTCTGTTGTTCCTGACCTCGACGAAAAGCTCGAGGTCCGGCGAGTCGAGGTCCACCGTGACCTCCAAGTCCACGTTCGCAGAGACGACCGCCGCCCCGACGTCCCTCGCTACATCGGCGCTCGTGAACGGATGCGTGCCGGTCCTTCTGACCCTCATCGCGAAGCTGTCTCTTTTCTTCAGCCGCTTTCGAGAATACGATACTACGAGAGATCGGATCTCATCCATGTTCGAGGTCGTCACGATCGCACGGCTCAGCGACGCGACCCCGAATACCCTTGACACGGGCCTTATCGCCTCCTCGATCCTGTCCGTCTTGACATAGATCCGCCCGCGCTCCGATTCGACAAGACCCTCGATCCTCTCCGCGGCAAGCGCGGCCATTATGTTGTCAACGAGGACTTTCTCGAAGCGCTTTCGGACGGTCGCGCTCTTCAGGCCCATCTCCGCATATCGGACCAGGATGAGGTCCATGCCCGGAGGATGAACGCTTGCGATAATAACCTTTTGCGGCCTGTGCCATGATGTTCGCATATGACCGCGGGACGACGCAACAATTCCAGCAATCGTTATCTACGCACATTGGTATTCATCACACATCTTTGGCAGGTGCTGAATGGACATCATCACCGCGGTCGGAATACTGCTGTTCTCGCTAGGCGCGGGATTTCTCGGCTCGCTGCTCGGTCTAGGCGGTGGGATAATAGTCATACCAGCCCTGAGCCTCGTCTTCGGGTTCCCGATGCAAGTGGCGATCGGGGCGAGCCTGGTCGGCGTGATCGCGACCTCGACGGGGGCGGCATCGTATTACGTCCAGGAGGGTATGTCGAACATCCGCCTGGGCATGGTGCTCGAGACCGCCACGACCGTTGGCTCGGTGATCGGAGCGGTGATCGCGGTATATACGAACCAACAGCTCTTGGCCGTGGCGTTCGGCATCCTTCTCCTCTATGCATCGGTCTACATGGTCAGGAGGCCCGAGCGGCTCGCCGTGCCGACGGATGAGGAGAATAGTGAGAAGTTCTTCGACCTCTCGGGAAGCTACGTCGACAAGAAGGACGGAAGAGAGGTCAGCTACGACGTCAAGAAGCTGGACAGGGGTCTTGGAGCAAGCCTCGGCGCCGGTGCCCTCTCCGGCCTCTTGGGCGTTGGAGGCGGGGTCGTCCAGGTCCCGGTGATGAACATTTGGATGGGGGCACCGATGAAGGCGGCCGCAGCCACTAGCAATTTCATGATGGGCATCACAGCGCTAGCTGGGGCAGTGATCTACTACGGCCAAGGGCTCATGTCCCCTGTCGTGACGGGATTGGTGGCGGTCGGCATATTCTTTGGAGCGATGGTCGGCTCACGCATCGCGCACCTCGTCGCTGGCGTCTCTCTCAGGAGAGCCTTTGCCGTAGTGATGGTCGCGATCGCCATACTGATGTTCTTGAAAGGAGCGGGGGTTCTGAATGTTACCTGAGGTGACCTGATGGAGAAGTGGCAGCTGAACAAGTATGTCCGGCTCGTGCTGATCGCGGGCATGATCCTCAGCGTATCCGTGATGGCGATCGGTCTGGCGATGTACGCGATATCCCCAGGCAGCGATCCGGACATAAGCCTCTCCCCCTCTGAGATCTTCAATGGAATCATCAAAGGGAACCCGATCGCGGTGATCGACCTCGGGATACTGTTCCTCATTGCGACGCCGCTGATGAGAGTGATAACGGCGCTGGTCTTTTACGTCCTCGACAAGGAGACGAAGATGGTCGGCGTCTCGGTCCTGATCCTCATCGTGATCGGCATTGCTGTCGTCCTCGGTGCATCCTAGTCACAACAGATATTAGTTCGACGAATGTGGGTGTTCCAGTAAGTCGTTCGACGAAGGGAAAGGTTATTGAATTGCTTTGGTATACCTGAGACAATTCGTAAGAGCGAGAGGTCGGGGATGGGCCGAAGAGGGATGGGATCAGATGGGAAAGGGCGACGAGAAATGGTACTACACCTTCCTTCCATACAACATATCTGGAGGGAGCACTTCACCTCTCATACCTCTGTTCGTGACACAGGGTCTCAAGGGCACGATCGCTGAGGTCGGCATCGTCAGCGCGCTCTCGTCCGTGGCATCGGTACCAGCGAGCATAGTGTGGGGCAACCTGTCCGATACCACCGGTAAGCGGAGAATATTCGTTCTGATAGGTTTCCTGGGCATGGCACTTGCGATGATCATGATGGGTTTGTCCATGACCATGAACCAGTACTACATGGCGAACCTCATCCTCGGTATGCTCGCGAGCGCCGCCGCGCCTGTCGGCACCGTGCTGGTCCTCGAGAGCTTCGAGAAGCATGAATGGGCGAAAAGGCTCGGGGACTTCAGCAAGGTCGGTGGCATTGGATGGGTCATAGGCCTCGTTCTAGGCACGATTTGGCTGCAGTTCCTCGCCCCAGATGATGGAGCGATCACGATGAGGGCATTGTTCATCCTCGCAGGGGCCTTGTCCCTCGTCTCGCTGTTCCTCGGCCTGAAGTGGATACCAGAGCCGAAGGAGCGGGTGGACAGAGAGTCATTGGACAAACATGTTCTGAGCGTCCCGGTCAACATCGTCGAAAGGGCCAGATACCTCCCTCAGCGCATGGTCGGGATTCTCAGGATCAGCTCGAAGAACCTGCGCATGAGCAACTTCCCTCAGAACCTCAGAAGATACTATCTCGTCATCTTCCTGATCTTCACCGGCTTTCTGACGTTCTATGTCGGCTTGCCGATCTTCCTCAACAGCTACGTGGGATTGACGAGCTCCGAGGTCTTCATCATCTATCTGGCAAGCTCGTTGACCTCGGCCTTGATATATGGTCCTGCTGGCAGATGGGTATCGAGGATCGGCGGGAAGAGGATCCAGATGATCTCGATCTCCATAAGGATAGTGACGATCCCGACATTCTTCCTAGTGACGCTGTTCCCGATGCCTGTCATCTCCCAGATGATCGTATTCGGTGCGCTTCATTCGATAATGGGATTCTGCTGGGCGAACATTGCTGTCGCAGGGAACGCGCTCGTCTCGAACATGTCCTACAAGGATTTCCGTACCCAGGCGCTCGGTATGTACAGTGCGATCCAGGGTGTGGCCGCCATTCTTGGATGTCTAATCGGCGGTTACGTCGCGAATTACTTTGGATATCTTGAGACGTTCCTTCTCGCGATCGTCTTCATCATCACGGGCCTGGTCCTACTGGCATTCAACAATGCCGAGAAGGAGCCGGTAGAGTCCGAGTCACCGCATGCCGTTCACACTTGAGCTCACGCGGACCTGAGACTGTCTGCAAGTCGTTTTCCGAACGATACTGCCTTGGCCTCCTCGCCCTCCCCCAAAGGACCTTTCGTTTTGGCGACGACGAACCACTCGGACTGGAGCAGGATCTTGACGCCTTCCTTCTCCATCATAGACTGGAGCTTGTCGGAAGCGCCCTTCGAGGTGTTAGCGAATCTTGTGTCGAACGCCGTCCCTTTCACATCCTTGCGACCGGAACTGAACGCGATCTTCATCGCCTTCTTGGCCTCGCCGGTCGGACCGCCGATGTGGGTAGGGCTTCCGACGATCCATGCGTCGGAGTTCTTGAAATCCTCCGTGGCAGCGGCAGCGGCCTTCTTGCAAACGACATCGACTAGACCGCCCTCCTTCAGTCCTGAACATATCGCCTTTGCAATTGCCTCTGTGTTCCCATACGAAGAATCGTAGATCACTAGGACTTTCAAACGATCACCTTTCGAGAGTAACAATCTCGAGTCTTATCATGCTTGTGTCATCGGACCGATGCGGATCGAGGTCATTCAAGCCAGACTCCCTACTGACGTACGATCCTCAACGGCCGATCGGTTGTGAACACAACCTCCTTTCCGCAATTCTGGCATTGTCCATCAATCTTGAGGAGATCGTAGGAATGGGTGATCCGATTTGGTTGACCGCATTCGGGGCAAGGCAGAGTCTCGATCACTAGTTTTCTCGGCATGGCAGCGCCGACCGAACGACAATGTCAATACAGTATCTGCTAGAGTTGAATGAAGGTGAGAAACAAGAGAAGAAAGAATTTCGACGTCATTCCTAACGTCAAAGACCACTGATGCTACTTATGGATGGACTCGATCAGGCAGGGCAGTCGCACCCTTCTGTCATAATCGATCCATTCGTCAAACGGCCTCTGACCAGTCTGCCGATCCAGCTTGCCTTGCTGTCGCTAACTGATTCTAGTTGGGAGGCTATCAGAAGCATCGATACGCCTTCGAATCTCTCGTCCATAATGCCCTTCTTTGTCGGATATGTCTGTGCTGCGGATATCATATTCATCGAAATGACAGAACGCGCCGATCCCCATCACCTTTTTACCGGCGTACGGCGGTCTCAGAACTCGTCACAAGCATCCATTCTGAGCGAACGAGAGCACGTTTCTAATACCCTGGCTCTGATTCCGGTAACATGCCCAATTACGAGGCGACGTTGGAGATCTCACACGACTGTCCATACTGCATTGTCACCCGAGATCATCCTGGAACAAGGATCAACTTGTGGAGCAACGAGCGCATGCACGTCGCTGTGTTCGAGGCAGAGGATGATGAAGATCTGATGTCCGCATTCAAGGATTTCACGCACCACATGCCATGCTCCTATTGCTCCCACCGAGGAGGGAAGATGGAAATCATCTATGACACCGCGGAAGTGGAATCTTGTTCGATCCCTGACATCATCGCCCAGTCCGATTGCTGGTACTCCCAACCGCAGATCGTTGAGAAAGGATCGGAGAACTACAGAGTGTATTCTTGGTCAAAGGAGAACATATCCAAGCTGGTCGAGAACATCAGGGCGAACGGAGGAGATGTTCGGCTCATTTCCTTGAAAGCGATGCGTACCGAGGATTTCGGTCGAGACATGACCATGCCGTCCGAGAAAGTGCTCGACGGACTCAGCGACAAGCAGGTGGAGATAATCGTCACAGCCTACCAGCTAGGATACTTCGATCAACCGGCCAGGATCAGCGCCGATGACCTGGCAAAGAGGTTGGGAATCTCCAGATCGACATTGACCGAACACTTGAGAAAGGCAGAGACGAGGTTGATCGGGAACGTATTCCCGGTGCTCAGACTGGCGTGCAAGTGCCCTTACACCCAAGGGGAAGACTGCAAGGATTGCGATTGATCTTGTAGTCTCTGGAATCCGAGATCGGATCGTCCTAGATTTCTCTCAGGACGCCATCGATGAGGACCGAGTCATTTCCCTTTTCCGATCTCCTCAATTACCCTCAATGCTTCTTGGATGTGCTTCGTCGGCTGGAGCTGAGAGGAGAACACCATTCTGATCGTCCCGCTCTTGTCGATGACGAACGTGAATCTTCCGGGAATGCCTCCCAGGGAAGAGGCTCCATAAAGCTTCCTGACCTCACCATCGACATCGCTGAGCAGCTCATATGGAAGGTTCAATTCCTTCGCGAACCTCTTGTGCGATTCGATCGAGTCGGAGCTGATACCTATCACTTCCGCCCCCGCATCCTTGAACACCTCGTACTTGTCCCTGAAAGCATATGCTTCTTCTGTGCATCCAGGCGTGAAATCCTTCGGATAGAAGTAGATGATTATGGCCTTCCTGCCGATCAACTCTGAGAGTCTGATCGTCTTGCCGTTCTGGTCCAGAAGAGCGAAATCCGGCGCCTTGTCGCCAATACTCAGGCCTTTGGTCATGTCTATTCCTCGATTTATCATTGGAGCAAGTGATTCTTAAAGGGCGCTGTGCGAAAAGTCAGCACGGACCA
>JBGOWR010000061.1:0-5297 GCA_041478695.1 Thermoplasmata archaeon
CTCATTCGACATTTTGTGATGGATGCCCGGACGGATATCGTTAGATGTGCCCATGTTCTGGGTCTCCAGCACTGCTCGGGAATCGTGAACACTCTGAGATGCGCCTATTGTCGCTCTTCGTCCTCATCGTCGATGAACTCTATGTCGTAATCTCTGGATTCCTCCTCACCTTCCCCGCCCAAGAAACCTTGTAGCGAGGCCCCTAACTCATTCAAATATCGCAGAGCCTCGTCTATCTGTCCACCCTCGATCATACCTATGACTTCGGAGATATCTTCCAGAAGATCCGCAAGATCCTCTTCGAGCTCGTCTAGCATAGCATAAAGATCATTGATCCTTTCCATAGTCGCATGAAATACGTCGAAGGAATAAGAACATTCGCTGGCTTGTCATTCCTTCATTGTCAGGAGGTCAGCGCGCGTTCCTGATGGAAACGTACAATTTGCTGTCTGTCTCTGGAAATCGAAGGAGCTTAGATTGATCCCATCAAGACACTCTCTTATGAAAAGGATGAAAATTGACGGCCTTTGACGATCAGAGGGTGTCTATCAAAGCCTCGGTGAATTCCTGAGTCGTCGCCTCTCCCCCCATATCCTGAGGAAGCACGGTTCCATTTCCAATTACCTGATGGACAGCTTTCACGATTTTCTGCGACTCGATAGACATACCGACATAGTCTAACATCCAAGCCGCTGAGAGGATGATTCCGGTCGGATTAGCTATGCCTTTACCTGCAATCGACGGCGCGCTTCCATGAGCGGCTTCGAACAGGGCAAGATTATCACCGAAGTTCGCTCCCGGGACGAGTGCCAGGCTTCCGATCAGACCGGCGCAGAGTTCGGATATGATATCGCCGTAGAGGTTCTGGGTGACAATGACGTCAAACTGCTTCGGACCGGTGATCAACTGGTACACGGCATTATCCACCATCAGATCATTGAATCTCACGCTGGGATATTGAGGTGCTATCGCAGCGACACTCTTCAGGAAGAGCCCGTCCCCTTTCTTGAGTATGTTCGCCTTATGGACAGCGGTCACAAGCGTTCTGCCGTGAGCCTCCGCGTAGTCGAAAGCAAACCGCCCGATCCTCTCGCTCGCCTCTGCCGAGGTCACCTTGATGGTCTCGACCGTGCCGATGCTTGACTCCCTCTCGATGCCGGAATACAACCCCTCGGTGTTCTCCCTTACTATGATAATGTCGACTCCTTCATGAAGAGCCTTGACGCCCGGGACCGATTTCACCAGACGCACATTCGAATAGAGGTTCAATCGCTGGCGAATTGTGACGTTCACGCTCCTGAACCCTCCGCCAACAGGTGTGGACACGGGGCCCTTGAGCACGACCCCGGTCTCCATCGCCATATCGAAGAACTTAGGTGGGATAGTCCTACCTGTTTCTTCCAACACTCTCTTCCCGGCTTCTATCCTCTCCCACTCGATCTCTGCTCCAGAGGCCTCAACGACTTCAAGGGCGGCAGCGACGATCTCTGGCCCGATCCCATCTCCAGGCACGAGTACGACCTTTCTCATGTCAACCCTCATCCTTGATGCTGAAACCGCCATGCTTCTTGAAATGCTCGACTAGTCCCCCGTCCCCGAGGATCCGCACCATGACGGCTGGAAGTGGGACCGCCCCTATCGATCTGTCCATAGTGACGTTGTGCACCCGCCCTTTCCTCAGATCGACCAATAGCTCGTCCCCTTCTCGGATATGGGACGTGTCGCACTCTACGACGGGAAGACCGATATTGATACAGTTGCGATAGAAAATCCTGGCAAACGACCGTGCTATGACCGCCCCTACACCGGCGGCCTGAATTGCCAGCGGTGCCTGCTCTCGGCTCGAACCGCACCCGAAGTTCTCTCCCGCGACTATGAAGTCACCATCCTCAATCTCCTTGTAGAACCCCGGACGGAGGTCTTCCATGACATGCTTTGCCAGTTCATTCATGTCCAATGTCTTGAACTTGTATTTGCCGGATATTATGTAGTCGGTATTCACGTCGTCTCCGAACACGTGAGCCCGTCCCCTGAGCTTGTTCATTCGAGCACCTCCCTCGGGTCCGATATGACGCCATTGATCGCTGAATATGCGGCAGTCGCGGGACTTGCCAAATATATGAAGGCGTGGGAATTGCCCATTCTGCCCTTGAAATTCCTGTTAGCGGTCGAGAGCACGACCTCTCCGTCAGCGGGTATGCCGCCGCAGGTCCCGACACAGGGACCGCATCCAGGCGTGACGATCACCGCTCCAGCACGAACCATCTTGTCTAGTATCCCCTCCTCGATGCAGCGAAGCATTATCTCCCGCGATGCAGGAGCCACGATCAACCTGACCTTCCGGGATACTTGCTTCCCCGCAAGCAACCTCGCCGCGATAGAGAAGTCCTCGAATCGGCCATTGGTGCAGGTGCCTATGAAAACCTCGTCCACCTCGGTTCCTGCAACCTCGCCTATCGGCACAACGTTGTCGACCTCATGAGGTTTGGATACCTGGGGGGATAGTGCTGATAGATCGTCCTCCACGATCTTGTCGTATCTGGCATCCTCGGTGGCATCGACGCCCCGATACTGCTCGGTCGTCCTACCCTTGAGATATTGCTGGACCATGCTATCGCATCGCATAATCCCCACCTTGGCACCCGTTTCGACCGCCATGTTCGAAATCGTCATACGGGCCTCGACCGAAAGGCTGTCGATCACATCCCCTTGTATCTCGAGAGCTTTGTAGGTGGCTCCGTTTGCCGTCAACTTCCCGACCATGTGCAGAGCCACATCTTTCGAATACACGCCCGTCGGCAATGACCCGCTGTAGATGAGCTTGATCGTACCTGGTGCCTTCATCCATGTCTTTCCGCTGATCAAAGCGGCGGCGAGATCGGTCGAACCGACGCCTGTGGCGAAGGAGTTCAGAGCGCCGTATGTACATGTATGGCTGTCCGCCCCGATGACGATCCCGCCGGGAAGGACGTGTCCCTTCTCAGGCATGAGCTGGTGGCACACCCCCTCACCGATGTCGTACAGAATGGCATGATGCTCCCTAGAAAACTCACGGATTTGATCATGAATGTTCGAGACGCTCTCGAGGGGCGACGGGGAGTTGTGGTCGATCACGATCGCGAACTTGTCAGGATCATGTACGGATTTCCCCCCCATGTTCCTAAAGGCATGTATTGTGAGGGATGTGGTACCATCTTGGCCCATGATGAAATCCACTGGCACGATCACTATGTCTCCCGCTACGATTTCTTTGCCCGCATGGGCCGAGAGTATCTCCTCAGACATCGTTCCCATTCTTGTCACCATCACAGCTTGTCGAACATTCCTGCCCTGTAATCTTGATAGATGTAAATCAACTCATTCTCGGAAAGACTGCGCTTGAGTCCTATCGAAGTAGCCCTTACTATCTCAAGAATATCTGCAGCACTCTTATCGTCGACCTCCAGACCCTTTGAGACGAGTATCTGCTGGATCGTATGTCGTCCAGAGTGCTTGCCGATGATTATCTTCCTATTCGTTCCGACCTCTTCTGGGGAGTAGGGCTCATAGTTGCTCAGATACTTCATCACTCCGTCCGTATGGATACCCGCTTCATGGGCGAAGCAGTTCGACCCGACGATGGGCTTCCATTCGGGTATTGTCCGTCCAGAGGCCCTTGCGACATACTCTGCCAGTTCCCTTAGCCTCAACGTGTCGACCCCCACATCGATCTTGAGAAGATGCTTGGTCGCCATGACAATCTCCTCCAGAGGACTATTCCCGGTCCTCTCTCCGATACCGAGGACTGTAGTACTTATGAAGGTGGCTCCAGCCTGAGCGCCGGCTATCGCGTTCGCGGTGGCCATTCCGAAATCGTTGTGAGTATGCATCTCGATTTCGAGACCGACAGCATCAATTAACGATCTGACGGCTTCGAATGTTCCTCTTGGCTCAAGTATTCCAAGAGTATCACAGTATCGGAATCTGTCTGCCCCAGCATCCTCGGCCGCCTTCGCGAACTGGACAAGGAATTCCCTGTCGGCTCTGGACGCATCCTCGGCGTTTGCGGAGATATAAACGCCGTGTGCTTTAGCGTAGTCTATCGACTCGACAAGCTTCTCCAGTACCCACTCCCTGGACTTCCTAAGCTTGTGCTCAATATGAATGTCCGAGGACGACATGGATATCGCGACCGAGTCGACGTCACAATCGATGCTGTTAGATATGTCCTCAATCGTCGCTCTATTCCAGCCCAGGATCGACGCATCAAGACCGAGTCCTGCGATCTTCTTCACCGTTCTCTTCTCGTCGCCGCCCATGGCGGGAATGCCCGCCTCGATCTGCTGCACTCCGAGCTCGTCCAGAAGTTTGGCGATCCTCATCTTCTCCATGTTTGCGAAAACGATGCCCGCGGCCTGCTCGCCGTCCCTAAGAGTCGTGTCGCAGATGTTGATGGGGCTTTGGCTAAGCTTGGCAAGAACGATCTGCCTGCTTTTCTTCCTCGATCCCCCTGCTGCGCCATTCAAGTTACATGTCACCTCGACGGGCAACGACTTCGTCTTGAGTGTTTAAGTTGTTAATAAAAGTTACCGAATCAAAGGCAAATATTTACTAAATATGACGCAGATTGGACGAACGTATACACCTGAAGTCCGCATCTAGACAAATCCGGACTGGACCCCCTGTCAAGGAATAGCACAGCCAGCGTCCCAGATTGACAGAAGAAAGGAATGCGAAGACTAATACGGGTCCGAGCGGACTAATGCGAAATGGGGCGGGTGTATCAATGTCATCAGAGCCTGTCATGAATGACCTCGTTCATCCACTGGACAAGCCTCCTGTAGGCTTCTTCCCCCTTCCCAGTGAGACGGACCCCTTCATGACCGTCAGTATTCTTCTCAAATCGAACGAGCCCCTTCCTGATCATCCAATCAAGATAGCGAACGAAAACATCGTAGTTGACGTGGGCCCCGATCTGAAGACGGGTCTTGAGGACAGGCCCCTCTTCACGCCAGAGACGCTCTAGAATTCTCGCGACGACGTACATATCAGGTCGTTCCATCGGCGTCCGATCGGGCATAGCGTCACAAGTCCTCGATCGTCTTCCCAATCGCCTGGTGAGCATTCTCAATCCTGGAATTCCAGTCTGCTGTTGCCCGCTGATGTCCCTTCTCATCATTCTTCCTGATCCTGAAGTAGAGATATAGACCCGAAACGATGGCGAAGACCGACAAGACCAAGCCCAGCGCACTGACGACAAGATCCCAATATGCCATGAGTGACGTTGGTATCCCTATCACTCCCCACCATAACAGAAG
>JBGOWR010000118.1:0-3767 GCA_041478695.1 Thermoplasmata archaeon
CCCAAGAGTAAGCCCGACCTGTCTTTCTCTTGCAAGAAGCTCTTTGCGGGAAACGATCGTCACCAAAGCCTCCATTCTCGTTAGCATCTGGCCGGATTTCGTGCGCTCGGTGAAGGAATATGTGACAACTGGTAGGCGCGTGTGGTTCTGTATGTATCTTCTGATCTCGTTCCTGACGAGAGCGCCCTCCGCGCACCTAAAGCAGCTTGCGATGAAAACGGCATCAGCATCGTAGCGACCCTGTGCAAGTGCGATTGCTCTGGCGATCAGTATCCTTAGCTGCGGGCTTGAGGGCGAAAAACCGAAAAGCTCCACGGCCCTGTCGACTTCCTCCAAATCGATGTCGGGCGAGACCATCTTCGCACCGACTGCGGCCGCTGCTCTCTCGATCTCCCCCTGAACCCCGCTGTATTCCGTGCCGCAGGAAAGCTGCGCAATCCTGATCATTTCAATCCCACCAGGAAATCTTTGACCTTCGAGACCATCCGCTTCGCGTCCTCTTCATCTTGTGGATACGCCACTTCAAGCATCGGGATGCCTTTCTTCCTGAGAAGGTACTTCACCATCTCGTTCGTCCTACTGCATCCAACGCAACCGAACGAATATGGTGGGTCCTCCATGACTATCGCCGCCTCCGCCTGGTCGATCAAAGGTCCCCAGACCGCAAGCCTGCCTCGTATGCCGGAAGGGACCTCCACCCCTGCGTACTTCAGACCCTTCTTCACATCCTCGGGGGTCACATTCAGAGGGGGAGAATCGATCTCAAGTCCCGTGACCCTCTCCCGTATCACCTTCATGACGCTCAGCGGCTCGTGCCCGAAGCGCTCCACTAGGTCGTAGAGTATCAGACTGTTTGGGGGGACAATGAAGACCTTCATTTCTTCACCTCGTCGACGATCTTCTTCAATCTATTGACTGGAATTCTTCCTTTCTTCTTTGGCTCTGAGGCTCTCTCACCCCTCTCCAAAGATGACAATCCTTTTTCAACGAGGGAGAGATCCTTCCACTCCTTCTCCAACTGAGTGAACCCTGGACGGGAACCATGGTGAGCGCGACAACGTCTCGTATCCCCGATCGGAAAGCCCCTGATCTTGGAGAATATTCGATTCGGGTCGAGCTTTCTTACTTCCCTGAGGACAAACATCACGTCATCCTTCTTCCCCTCGATCATCGCACCGTAGCATGTCTCCTTGATGGTCAACGGACGTGCGAGAGAGTGCACGAATCGAACCATCTGGTCCGGCGTGACCTCTGAGGTCGGTGCGATGACTATCATCCTCGTCTCATTTTCGCTTTCCACGCTTAGCCCCCTTCGATCTAACGGCCTGCCTGACCTCCCGAACGTAGACGACATCGCCGTCATGGAGGTCCCTCACAAGCTCATCCATGTCGCTGACCACATACCCCACGACATTAGTGCCGTACCTCTCTTCTCCGGTCGGACCGAAATCCTCGCTATTCTGAAGTCTGAGACCGATCAGCCCCCTGTTCGGTCGGGACATGTTCGTCACCGCGATTTCGCCCCTGCTAGAGAACTTCTCGAAGGTACGCTCGGGGACGAGGTCGGCGGCTTCCTTCGGATTTCCTTCGAATGTCACCAATGGCATATCGGGATACGTGAAGTGGACCTTCATGGTCCCTATCGGTTTGTGATCAAGCCCAGTCATCTTGCGTATGTAGTGAGCGGTCCTCGGAGATTTCCCATTCTCGAGCGTAAGTCCGTTCACCTTCTTCGGTGAGATACCGAATGTATCCACTTCTTTCGCCGCCAGAGCCTCGAGCGTGAGCTCGGGTTCTTGTTCGACGACTACCGCATCGTCACTCTTCTCTCCTTGCCTCGTCTGGGAGAGACCCTTGCTCTTGAGGAATCTCTGAGCGGAGCTCTGGGTCATCCCTATCGACATGATCCTGAGAGGATCAGTGACCAGGGTCAGTGCACAGTCACTGGGAACGAGTCTCAAGAGCTCCTTCCCTGCGGTCACAGTCCCGACGTTGCTGTGAGAGGATGACACCTGCCTTCGGACCTTATACAAATGGACTCGGCCCATGCCAATTCCATCGTGTCTGATCGTGACCGAGTTCTCATCCCTGACCAGAATATCTTCCGGTACGAGGGAGACATCCATGCTAGATGAGCATGCGATATAGGTCTCGGTCCTATCGGTGACTGGCAGCAAACCTCCTTCGGTGAGGACGAGCAAGTGCTCACAGTTGACGGGGGATCTTTCATTGAGCTTGACACCAATGTAACTTTCGATTGACATCCCGTCTTCAAGTCTGGTCCTCATATCTTTGGTCACGAAGGCATCCTTATCGCTCGTCTCAAGGACGATCGGTTTGACCGTCAGGACTTCGTCCCCCTCCTCCAGATCGTCGAGCAAGTGACGACCTACTGTGATTCTTCCGATAACGCCATCCTTGACCCCATAGGCGCTGTCGTGGTCGGTCCTCGCGACCATCAAGTAAGTTGTGCGGTTGTCGAACCCGCCAAGGGCAAAGAAGCACTCGTACCTGGAATAGTGATGAACATCTCTGTCGGTTGCGATATCGGTCGAGAACGCGCCAATCGCAATGACCTTGGAAGTGCGCCATCGCACTCTTCGATTCGGCATCTGCCGAACGACACTCCTGAAGACCTCCGAGAAAGGCGAATCATTCAGGCGAATGGTCATTGAGCCCTTTGACGTCGATAATTCAAACTCGTTCGTCGGCTTCGAAACCAGCTCTCCCGATCTGATCATCGCCACAAACGAGCTCTTCCGATACGGCCGACCCTTGAGGACATCCCCAAGCGAAGAGCCCTCCTTCGCCTCGAGGGTTTCTCCGTTGATTTTTATGAACATCTGGTCATCGATTGTCATTACTAGCGGCGTTAAATACTTTTTCACAATTGCCAGAGTTCAGTTCGAAACGGCGTCTTCGATTTCTGATGAACAAACGTCAAAAGGGAAATGCCACCACAGTCCGTCCGGGAAAATCGATGATCGCCCTCCGAAATGTTAAGATATTAATATTCACGAGCTAGTTGGGTTGGAGGTATGGATAGGGGTCAGATCCTCAAAGATGTGGAGGAGAGGATAAGGAGCATACCGGGTGTCGTGGACATGAGGTACCTGGATGACGATCTGAAGGATAAGGTCGCATGCCTTGAGCGCCAGACGGAAGAAGGCGGCGCAGCAGGAGGTCTCATGCCTTTCGTCAATAAGGGAGTCTGGGAGACCCTGAGAAGAGAGAATTGTTTCGTCATTGTCCTGGGCTCGCAAGAGGTGCCATTCGTCATTCCGAACCATGTGATATATATCTTGGACCAGAAGGGACAGATCGTGGGTGAATTTCTTGACGAGAGCAGACGGCGCGAGATGAGATCTCGAGAGGACATTTACTTCCTGAGCGAAGACTTCGTGCTCTACTCAGGCCTGGAGATACACGGAGAACCATATTTTCTCGTGCCCGAGATTGAGTTCCACGGACTCGACGATGTCAAGGGCGTCTCAAGGGTCACCTCTGCCAGCATTTCAACCCCATCGGATCACCTGATCAGAAGCCTCATGGGTCACACCCGAAAAAGACTCTGGACTCACTTGGTGGGCTTCGATTTTGTCGCGGGTGGGACGGTGGTGGAGTCTGAACAAGCACCGCATGAGATTCGAGAAATCACTCAAAGGTTCCTTTTCACTTTGGATAGGATCTCATCCAACTTTGATTGCGGGCAGGTGACTCCTCGAATGACCCCGGTGACTATGTCGACGATCCTGCCCTTGGTTGCG
>JBGOWR010000116.1:0-3781 GCA_041478695.1 Thermoplasmata archaeon
CTGCTGAGGGCATACGAGCTTTCTCAGCCCGACGGCCCCAGGAAGACCATGCCGTTCCAGATCCCTTACAGGCACCTTGTAAGTGTGGTGCAATGCACTGAGACATTCGAAGGTGTCATCGAGGTGCTAAAGCGAACGGAGCATATGGCGAGCGTCGATGCGATGGAGCTCGGACTTATGAAGCAGCGGGTCGATTGTGTGAAGTACTGGCTGAATCACTTTGCTCCTGAAGAAGTGAAATTCTGCATCGCCAAAGACATGCCACAGGTAAGTCTCACGGAGCTCGAGATCGCTTTCATGAATTGTCTATCAGAATCGCTCAACAAGATCGAGTGGGAAGGAGACGTCATTCATCAGGCGGTCCATGAATGCGCGAAATCCAGTGGACTTGGGTCCGGAAAGGGCTTCCAGGCCCTCTATCAGATATTCGTGAACAGGCGGTCCGGTCCTCGTCTCGGATATTTCCTATCGACCTTGGACCGCGGATTCGTCATGGACCGAATAGAACACGCCGCGCGAAAGTGAGCTAATCCTCAGAACGAGTATGTTGGTCAGCAGGATTCCCTAACGCATGACGCCGATTTCCGTCAGTTTCTCTGGCAAGTATCTATCGGTCACATAATCAAGACCGTATTTCGCCAGTGCTTGTTGCTCTGCTTTCTTGTTCAATTGAAGCATGGTCTCGATCTCTCCCCTCCAGAACTCATCATTGAATCTGGGGTCTTTGAGCTCAGCGTTCAAAGCGCGAATGTCCATGTCCGTTAGCTTGTCCGAAGGAAGTTCATAATTCACAATGTCAGAGGCCGTGATCCCGACGAACTCAGCTGTGGGAGTGGCTAGGTACTCCGATATATGCGCCGTCTTGATCGCCCCATACGCAACGGAGGCAAAGATCCTGAATGACCAGGGATCTCCGTCGGTGAAGGCCACAACGGGCAGGTTCAGCTCCTCGTTCAGCCTCTTGATGAATCTCCTTGTGCTCCTCGCAGGTTGACCCTTAAGGTGGACCAGTAATGCACCTGCCTTTTCATCGAATCCGTTCTCGATCAATCTATCGAACATACCGCCGGTCTCTATGGCCAATACGAAGGCCGCGTTCGATTCTATGAGCTTTATCTTGTCTTTCTCAACGTTATATGGTATTCCGTACCCAGAATCTCCCACATCATCCCGGCAGCTTATCTTCTTCACCTTTCCTTTCCGATCGGTCTCCGTGAGGACGAGGTCTCCCATCACGCTTGCTCCGTTTTCCTCCGGTCTGAGCTTGAAGTCCTCTCTGACGCATTTGGTCACGATCTCAAGGTCCTCAGCGAGTAGGTTCGATTCATCCTGGGAGCTGAACTTCCCTTTTCCCCAGCCTTCAGAAATGTAGTACATCTCCCTCAAGGTGGAGGATTTGTTTTGAGCGATCATGTCTTCGATGAACTCAAGGACGAACATCGTTCGAAGAAGCATCTGAGCTCCCTTGGTCTTCTTCGCTGATCGAGCACCAGAGGCTTTTCCGTACTTCCAGACGCCAAGCCTCGGGTCGAACCTGATGTTGCTTTTCGTCCGGAGGGGAATGACCATTTTTGGTATCCTTCCGGCGGAGAGCTGATCGTAGATCGAGCTTGCGATTTCGTACAGCCTTGCGACCGGGTCATTGCCAAGCTTTTCTTCGGGGCCATCATCATTGCTCATCGTTCAGCACCTCCGCTTGCTCGTCGTAGTCGACTTCCTCCTCTTCCAAATCCTCGGGTGCCTCTGAGACCTCAACCTCTGTCACCGCAAGGGCTTCCACGTCCCAATCTCCTGGCAGCGG
Organism: Thermoplasmata archaeon; assembly: GCA_041478695.1. GTDB lineage: Archaea > Thermoplasmatota > Thermoplasmata > Methanomassiliicoccales > JACIVX01 > JAJRAG01. Next base: position 1,802 of record JBGOWR010000116.1, read on the forward strand.
GTCAGCTCCGATGATGAAGATTGGGTTGATTCCACTCGAATAGAGTTCGTTCTCCTCATACGCTTCCGCTTCGAGGCCTGTAAGCTCGAGCGTGATTTCCGCCTTTGCGGTCGAGGACAGACGTCTGAGCTCCCAGGTGATCTTCTGACCATCCTTTATCTCCGATGGAATTGGATCGACGTTCTTATCTTGAATAGATCCCTGTGGAACGACCAGATGCAGGCTGAAGCTCTGAGACTTGGGAGTGTAGTTGTACACCGTGATCTTGATCTTGTGTTTCTTCTTTTCGAACTTGATCGTATCATCGATCCAGACGACGTTCATTATCTTCGTTATGGTCCCGTTAAGTGATGGGACTTCTTTTCCGACGATCTTCGCGGATTTCTCAGCAATGAGAGGCAGTATCTCTTGTACGATCTCGAACTTCGCCTGTGTCTTTCCTTTCGTTTCCTTCTTATTGAGGTGGGTCTTCAATCTCCTACCGCAGGCTTTCAGCCCTAACTCCACCTCCTCCTGCATCTCTGGAATGTTGGCAATGGCTTCCTTTGCCTCGGACGTGAACGGTATCTTGGTCGATGCGATATGGACGAGAACGATCGCCGGACCGTACGGTATGCCCTCTCCTCCGCGCTGCTCCAACCCATATCTCCGCCAGTCCATGCGTTCGATCGCCTTTGTTATCACACAGGCGCCCTGCTGGTAGAGCAGAGGGACGCGATTCGCGAAACGCAAGATCGTGATCGGCTGATCCTTGGGCAGGTTCCCGCCGTACACGATGCCAACCTCGATGAGGAACGGGTTTCCCTGGTAGACGCTAGGTTCTCTGGTCACGGGAGGTGCGTAGAACTCCGGCCTTGATTCGCCCAGTACGTTCTTCAACCCCTTTCGAATCAGCACCTCACCTATTGGGGACAGACAATCGGTCTGAGGCGCCATGATCTTGACTGAGGACATTGCTCCCAGAAGTTGTTTGAACTGTTCCAGAGTGAGTTCCTGTGGCTCTGCATCCTCTGAAAGCCAGGCTTTTTCGCAGATCTCCTTCGCGACCCTTTCACTTATCCTGTTGAAGTCGTTCCTCAGGAACTTGGACAGCTTGTTTGCCGTCGTGACCTTCGTCATGTTCATCAGGACGCCGAGTTCGATGCCCTCTGGATGAGGTTTTATCTCTTTGGTCGGAGGAGGCATCTTGTCCGTCGCCCTTTCGAATATGTATTTCTTGCCATCCGGATCGGTGAAAACGATCGTCGCGTGGGGATTGACGATGGCCGTCTCCTTCAGGTATTCAAGCACAGACTGTTTGCCGGCGACATAGCGGCCGTTCATGTAGAACTCGATTTTCGTGCCATGCTCCTTCTCGTCCCAAATCACAAAGTCCTCTTTGAGCACGTCGGGTGTGTTCTTCTTCGTGTTGACCATAATGTCCATCTTGACCGCAGCGCCGTTCTTCTCTGTCTTTGAAACGACAGTGGCAGGCTTCCCGGTCGTCATCTGTCCGTACATTACCGTGGCCGAAATCCCTATGCCCTGTTGTCCCCTCGATTGCCTCAATGAGTGGAATCTTGAACCATATAGGAGTCTGCCAAATACATTCGGGACGACCCGCGGAATGATGCCGGGGCCGTTGTCCTCGACTGTCACCATGTATTCGTTCTGGTCGACGCGATCGATTTTCACGATGATCTCTGGAGGGATTGACGCCTCCTCGCAAGCATCGAGCGAGTTGTCCACGGCCTCTTTGACTCCCATGATGAGCGATTTCGTGGCGCTATCGAACCCTAGTATCTGACGATTTCTCTCGAAGAACTCTGAGACAGATATCTCCTTCTGTTTTTTTGCCAACTGCTCAGCTATGGAGGTCATAACAACATCTCAGCAAACACTCGGTTCGACTGGGTGCATCCCGAAGGCGATATTTACTGTGGCGTAGATAAAGATTGCCGAGAGGCGACCAGAACTATCAGTTCTCGAACTCCTTGCCGC
>JBGOWR010000138.1:0-3509 GCA_041478695.1 Thermoplasmata archaeon
CGAAAGACAAGTCTGTGTCCAAGCCCTGTTTCAGAGATACGTCGACAATGCCGTGTCGAAGACGGTCAATCTTCCCGGAACCAGCTCGCCAAACGATGTGAGAACGATATATGTGAAGGCCTTCAAGCTAAAGTGCAAAGGCATTACTGTATATAGGGAGGGTTCAAAGGCTCACCAGGTTCTTACAACTATCGAGGACCAGGCCACCTGCCCAGAGTGTGGCAACTACCTCAGGGTGGAAGAGGGTGCCTTCGTCTGTATGGTTTGCGGGTACTCGAACAAATGAACTCTTCCCACATACTGCCACCAGTCATATTTTGTGGTATGTGTGGTGGCATTTTTGTGCTATCAATAGTGATATCGGGGGCACCACCTTTATATTTGAATAAGTGGAACATGTGTCTCGCGACAAGGTAAGTCGCCGGTCGGTACAAGAAAACATTGACCGACACGGAAGTCACGAAGCGATCAACATGCCGCGGCTTCACCCATCACCAAACCTCTGCTCCCAATGATTGTCGCAGCGGTTTCCTCCCCCTAAGGATTTGGTGTGAAGCCTCGGCACCCAATTTTTTCGTCAAACAGTACCTTTTAATCGTGTTCCTCGCTGGTTCGTATGTACACTTATGTACATCAATACACAAAAATGTTAAATAGTGACTCGATATTACCACTTCTCCATGTCAGCCCATGACAATGATTTAAGAGTGCAACTTGGAATCGAGGACATCCCTAGAAAATGGTACAACATCGCACATGACCTTCCTGAGCCGCTTCCCCCTCCTCTGAATCCACTAACAAAGGAGCCAGCAACACCAAAGGACCTGCCGTTCTTTCCGATGAGTCTTATCATGCAGGAGGTTTCCACTGAGAAGTACATCGACATACCTGAAGAGGTACGGGATGCGCTCATCCTGGTCGGTCGGCCTAGTCCTCTCCAGCGAGCGAAGAGGCTTGAGGCTGCACTTAAGACTCCAGCGAAGATATTCTTTAAACGAGAGGACCTCAGCCCCGTCGGAAGTCATAAGCCCAACACTGCGATAGCGCAGGCATACTACAACATGAAGGACGGCACGCAGAATCTGGTGACCGAGACCGGAGCTGGGCAGTGGGGTTCAGCACTTAGCCTTGCATGTTCGATATTCGACCTCGGCTGCACCGTGTTCATGGTACGCGTCAGCTACGACCAGAAGCCATACAGAAGATTCGTGATGGAGACCTACGGTGCACGCGTCTACCCTTCCCCCAGCAGCGAAACAGAGTTCGGCAGGAAGCTGCTGAAAGAGACGCCTGATCATCCTGGATCTTTGGGAGTGGCAATAAGCGAGGCGATAGTGACTTCCATGGCAAACGAGAACACGAAGTACGCCCTCGGCAGCGTAGCCAACCACGTCATGCTCCACCAGACTGTGATAGGGCAGGAGGTCATAAAGCAGATGGAGATGCTGGACCTGACCCCGGATTACATGATAGGATGCGTAGGCGGAGGGAGCAACTTCGCGGGATTCTCGTTCCCAATGATCGAGATGAAGTTGAAAGGGAAGGTGGAAACGGAGTTCATCGCGGTTGAGCCAACGGTCGTTCCGTCCCTTACCAAAGGGAAGTACGAATATGATTTCGGCGATACCGCTGGGATGACACCTCTGTTCAAGATGTACACCCTCGGCCATGATTTCATTCCATCGCCGATTCACGCAGGTGGGCTGAGATACCATGGGATGGCGCCGACGGTTAGCATGCTCGCCAAGCTAGGCATAATCAGACCGGTTGCATACGAGCAGAACGAGACGTTCTCCGCTGGTGTCATGTTCGCCAAGGCCGAAGGTATCATCCCAGCTCCAGAAGCCAACCATGCAATTCGCGCTGCGATAGACCTGGCATTGGAGGCAAAGAAGAAAAACGAGGAGAAGATAATTGTCTTCAACCTATCCGGACACGGACTGCTCGACATGAGCGGATATGCATCCTATATCAGTGGCAAGATGAACTCCTCGAGCTAAAGGATTCGAAAAGGGCACAAACTAATTTGGGGAGCGCGGACCAGCAGGAATTGTCCCGCTAACCCCCATTCTCTATTCCATTTGAGGAAGTGGAACTCTGACTAGATAGTATGATGGTATGTGGCACAATGCATTTCAATATATGAAGCGATTCGACCATGTAGACGAATTGACTCGAATCCTTCAAGGAGGCTAGACGAACATGTCTTACGCAATAATTGTTCATGGCGGTGCCTGGGACATACCTCTCGATGAACAGGATGGGCATAAGGTGGGGTGTCTCAAGGCTGCCAGACTAGGGTACCATTTCATGGAAGAGGGAGGATCTGCCTTAGACGCAGTCGAGGCTGCCGTCAGGTCGATGGAGGATGATCCTATCTTCGATGCTGGGAGAGGTTCGTTCCTGAACAGCGAGGCGGATGTGGAGATGGACGCGATGATAATAGAGGGAAAGAATCTCGATTTCGGCTCGGTGGCTGCCGTTCAATCGATTAGTCATCCCGTGACGCTGGCTAGGAGAATCATGGAGACGTCTCCTCATTGCATGCTCGTTGGAGAGGGGGCACTCAAGTTCGCGAGGTCGCTATGCATGGATACTGTCACCACAGCAGAGCTGCTCACGAACAAGGAGTTCGAACGTTGGAAGAGAATCAAGGCTGACAGGGATTATCAAGCCAGAAGGATCTTCGAAGGGGACCCAGGCAAGCTCGAGAAGCGGGGGACCGTTGGGGCCGTGGCACTCGACAGGTACGGCCTGATCGCCGCCGCGACCTCGACAGGTGGGACTCCCAACAAGCTCCCGGGCAGGGTTGGAGATAGCCCAATCGTCGGTTGTGGTGCATATGCAGACAACGATAGCGCGGGCGTATCCACAACAGGATTGGGAGAATCGTTAATGAAGGTCATCCCTGCAAGGAGAGTCTGTGACAACGTCAATAATGGGATGACCCCCCTTGACGCTTCTATCGAGACCATTCAGTATCTCAAGAGGAGAGTGAATGGCCTCGGAGGAGTCATCGCCCTCGACCAGAAAGGACATATGGGCTATGCGTTCAACACACCTTACATGGCTTGCGCATCGGTGGATGTAAACGGTAAGGCCGCCGTGTTCATATGATTCCTCAAACGAGAAGGCCGTTCTGTTCGATAATCGACATATCTGGTTCGCTCACACTTGACTTCCCTGATTGCCACAACTTCAATAAAGGATTAATATATGGAAACCTTTAATCTATCTACCAGAATACGTGTGTGGGAAGAATAGAAGGTGGATAACCTGCTTGCAACAGACTCCGTCGAAGAGATCTACCGTAAGGTGGAATCGATCAACGTCAGTCTCGGCGTAGGAGTGCTTACTCTCGATTGCGGCAGGACGTATTTCGTCGTTGACGAACGGTTGGACAAAATGCTTAACGTGGCCCGTGATCTCATAGGCAACGGAATAAACGTTCTCCGCATCTCACGTTTTCATCCTGATCTGGTCAATGATAAGGGATCAGAGAAAGGCAC
>JBGOWR010000020.1:0-9087 GCA_041478695.1 Thermoplasmata archaeon
CACCCTTCCGAGAAGACAAGGTATGCAATCGGCCTCCATCTGCATGAAGCGCCAAACGCCTTGCGGGAGATTAACCCTTCGTCGGATTCCGTCATGAATACTAGAGGTTTCCAATCTCGAGTAGCGATAGGCCAGCAATTCCAAAGGTTTAAGTGAGAACTCGTCGTTTTCCAGACGGGAAGAGGATGTCTGATTCGGTAACCCTTCGCGTAGCTCGCGCTCATCATCAGTCCGAGGTCGGCCTTGGACGTGCCAGAATCGACTCGAAGACAAGAAAGGACTTGGGCGTCGAGGTTGGCGATGTCATAGAGATCGTTGGGAAGAGGCTGACGGCTGCAAAGGTGTTCAGGGCTGCCCAGGAGGACGAGGGAAAGGGCATAGTCAGGATGGATGGAATGATAAGATCGAATGCTGGGATCTCGATCGGAGAGAAGGTGGCTGTCACCAAGGCAGACTCCCAGCCAGCCTCGAAAGTCTTTGTTGCACCGAAAATCCCTCAAGGGAAGAGAGTGCGCTTTGGTCAGGGGGTCGAAGAGCTCTTCAGGAAGGGACTGATCAGCAGACCGCTCGTCAAAGGCGACGAGATAATAATTCCGAACATCGCGCTCATGGGAGGATTCCTACCGTTCGTGGTTGTGAGCACACAACCGAACGGCATCGTCGTTGTCGGAGATCACACAGAACTGAGCGTCAAGACCGAGCCGATGGAGACGACGGAACTGGTCTCTCCGTCGGTCACGTACGATGATGTGGGCGGTCTTGAAGAGGAGCTCCAAAGGGTCAGGGAAATGATCGAGCTTCCACTGAAGCACCCCGAGCTCTTCGATAGACTGGGGATCGATCCGCCGAGAGGAGTGCTGCTCTACGGTGTTCCAGGCACAGGAAAGACCTTGATAGCGAAGGCCGTCGCGAACGAGGCGGGTGCGAACTTCTACGCGATACAAGGTCCTGAGATCATGTCGAAGTACTATGGTCAGAGCGAGCAGAAGCTCAGGGAGAAGTTCGAGGAGGCCGAGAAGAACGCGCCCTCAATACTGTTCATCGACGAACTTGATTCCATCGCTCCCAAACGGGAGGAGGTCCAAGGGGAGGTCGAAAGAAGGGTCGTGGCCCAGCTCCTCACGCTGATGGATGGCCTCGGAGGGAGAGGCCAGGTCATCGTGATCGCGGCCACCAATAGAGAGGAATCCATAGATCCAGCACTTAGAAGGCCCGGGAGGTTCGACCGGGAGATAGAGATCGGTGTGCCGACGAGGGAGGGAAGAAAGGAGATACTCCAGATCCACACAAGAGGGATGCCGCTCGCTGAGGACGTCGACCTCGACAAGTACGCGAACATCACCCACGGCTTCGTTGGTGCAGACCTGGCAGCATTGGCCAGAGAAGCGGCAATGGAATGTCTTGGTCGCCTTGTTCCTGAGCTCGATCTGGACAAACCGGTACCATCCGAGATCCTCGAGAAGGTGAGAGTCACCGCCAACGACTTCGACGAGGCGCTGAAGGAAGTGGAGCCGAGCGCGATGAGGGAGGTCCTGGTCGAGATATCGAGGGTCACTTGGGACGACGTCGGAGGTCTCGAAGATGTGAAATTGCAGCTGAGGGAAATGGTCGAGATGCCGATCGAGAACCAAGACGCGTTCAAGAGGATGGGCATCAGGCCGGCGAAGGGGGTTCTGCTCTACGGACCTCCCGGAACTGGAAAGACGCTTATCGCCAAAGCGGTGGCGAACGAATCGAGGGCCAATTTCATTTCGATCAAGGGGCCGGAGATAATGAGCAAGTGGGTAGGAGAGAGCGAGAAGGCCATACGCCAGATGTTCAAGAAAGCGAAGCAGGTCGCGCCGGCGATCGTCTTCCTTGATGAGATCGACGCGATCGCTCCAAGAAGGGGGGTAGGATCGGACACGAACGTGACCGAGAGGGTGGTGAATCAGCTCCTCACCTCGATGGATGGGCTCGAAGGCCTCGATGGAGTGACGGTCATTGCCGCGACGAACAGGCCCGACATAGTGGACCCGGCGCTCCTGAGACCCGGAAGGTTCGACAGACTTATCCTTACCCCGATCCCGGACACGCCGGCAAGAAGAACGATCCTCAGGATCCACACGCAGAAGATGCCGCTCAGAAACGTCGACCTTGACTACATAACATCCAAGACCGAGGGCTACGTCGGCGCGGACCTCGAGAATCTCTGCAGGGAGGCCGCGATGATAGCCCTGAGAGAGGACAAGGATGCTACGATTGTAGAAGCAAGGCATTTCGAAGCGGCGCTCAAGTCCATGAAACCTTCGGTGGACAAGGACGTGATGAAGCAGTACGAGACGATCGGCAAGGTCTTGGAAACTGCGAGGGCTGGTTGGGAAGGACTTGGATTGTACAGGTAGTGATTTGACTTATTCCTGAGCCAGAGATCACGCTCCAGAATCTAGATATGCTTCATCATCCTGAGCCCGTGCACGCCTTTTCCGTAGTAGTCCATGAGCCTTCCGACGGGGACGTAACCTAACTTACCATAGAATAGCAGGGTGACCTCGCGGTCCTCCTTCACCTCGAGCGTCATGCGTTTGCGTCCCATTTTCTTGGCGGTCCATTCAGCCGCATCGATCAGCCCTTTCCCGACGCCTTTGTTCCTCTGGCTTCCGTCCACGCAAATGGAATAGAGACGCGCGGCATCCGTGTCGTTTCTGAACAGCAATAACGCATAGCCATGGATTCCTTTCTCTTCGTGGACGAGAGTCACGGACTTCGCCCGAAGCATCAGGTGCTTCATCCTTCTTCGAGAGAAACTCCTGTCAGGGAAGGAATCCCTCTCTAGAATGACCAGCGAGTCCAGATCTGCCAGGGTGGCCAACCTGATCATGTATCTATTCACCGGCCAAATACCTCACGATCCGTTCGTATACCTCTGGGTTCTTAGCATCCTCGCCGCCGGCGTCGATATTGGGATTGTCGTTCACCTCGATGACGAGGAAAGTCCCGTTCACCTGCTTGATATCCACTCCGTAAAGGCCATTTCCTACCGCCTTTGACGCAGCCAGACCGATCTCGATTAATTTCGGGTCGACCGCTCCCATGTCCATGGCCTCGATCCTCGCCCACTCCACGTGCCCGTTCTCCCGGTGTTGTATCTTCCAGCTGTGCGGGGGCATCACGTACTTGCAGACGAAAAGCACCTCGCCGTTCAGCGTCGTGACCCTCCAGTCAAAGTTGGACGGGACGAACTGCTGAACGACTATCTCGCTGGACCTTCTGAAGTAGCGTCTTGCAGTCTCGTAGAAAGCGTGGACATCGCTCACTTTCTCAACATATGCGGAGAAGCTGCTGAATGGAGCCTTGAGGACGACCGGGGACCCAAGATCCTCGAATAGACTCAGCACGATCTTGCGGTCCATCTCCCTCTTCCCGAGGAACCTGGTCTCAGGGATCGGCAGATCGGACCGCATTAACCTGAGGTACATGTTGATCTTATCGCAGCAGACTATTATTGAGTCGGGGTCATCTATGACCCTCAATCCGTTCATCTCCGCTATCCTGGACGCGACATAGCATGCGTTCATCGGGTCGGTGGTCGATCGGATGAAGAGGGCGTCAAAGTCCGGGATCTTCCCGATGTCCGAGCGGAACATGTACTCGAATTGATGACCCATGTTCATGGCGGCGATCTTGAAGTTCGTCAGGGCACTGAGTTCCTCGGCTTTGTTGATCGTGTAGCGCTCGACGAAGCAGGCTATATTTGCCATTCGTTCGCCTTCCTTAGAAGTTTGAGCTCCTTTGGCCTCAGTTGGTGCAATGGTAAGGGTTCCACAGCGCTCAGCTGGGGTTCACCGTTCTCTATCACCCTGACCTTGCATATCGGAAGATGGAAAAGATTCCAGATCCTGGAGGCCATTTGATCATATTCCTCCGTCGATGTTGTTCCCATGATGCATTTGAACTCCCGGATGGACGCCTCTTCTTTGATCTTCTGGACGCATATCGGGTACTTGTAGTTCCTCGTCAGCGACTTGCCTATCGTCTTGACGTGGCCCTCTTTGTAGACGACGCTGTGCTTCCTCATAAATGGATTTATCGGATAGACGATGGCCGGAGGTTCGAAGTATCCGTTCGAGATGTAGTATTCCGGAATACTGATCTCGGCTTTCTTCGCCCTTTCCATACAGAGCGGGACGACGTAAGCATCCAGCGATTCTTTTATTCTTGGATATACAAGTATCTCCTGTATCTCCGCCTCAACGCTCTCGTAATGCCCCTCACTCATATACCGGTAGTCGCCAGAAATGTTCACGAACGCGCTGCCGTTTGGGTGATGGGGCGGCCTACGGTTTCGCACCATCAGTATACTACCTTGCGACCAGTATTAGCTTACCGACATTTATAAGAATTATCCCCGTCGTCGATTTGGCCCTGGGCCAGCGTTCGAACGCCCGGGACTGGAATGACGTCGGGTTCGACAACCACTCGCCATCTTGCAGAAAGAGAAAAATCAAATGCGTCAATATCCTGAGTCTTGTTCTCCCAAGGTACCATGCCAGATATCGTGGCAATAAAATTAAATACGCACAGCCTTATTCATATTGACAGTCTATCCAATATCAGAAGGGCGGGTGCTGGGAATGAGGAAATTTATCACGGAGTTGAAGGGCAAGACCGTAATGACGAACGACGGACAGATTCTTGGAATGATCGAGAATTTCGTCGTGGACACCGCAACTGGTGAGATACAACACGTTTTGGTCGTGCCCGCTGAGGAAATCGAGTCGAGACTCTACAAGACAGATCCACAAGGACGGCTCATCCTGCCGTTTGGCGAGATGCGGGCGGTTCGGGATGTAGTCGTAATGAACATGACCTGATCTGGATCCTTCTTCTATTCGGCCATCAGCGCTAGCCCTGTTTCAGCTCGCCCTTCAATCGATCCCTATTGGTCAAAGCATCCCGAAAATTCGGAACCTTCTCAAGCGCTGCCTCGTAGAATTCGAGCGCCTTGATCATTTCCTTTTTCCTCTCCGAGACTATCCCGAGCGCGTTCAGTGCGTCAGCGCTCTGTTCGATCCTCAAAGCAGAAGTGAAGAATTCTTGGGCGCTGTCCAGATTGTTCATGCTTAGATGGCACATGCCGAGGTTCAAAAGGAATGACGATCGGCGATCGATCAAAAGCGCCTCGCTCAGGCACCTCTCGGCATCCGAGAACGACCCCTTGATATATTGTACGCAACCAAGGTTGTTCCAAGCATCCGAATAGATAGGCGCCTTCTGGACCGCCTCATTCAGTACCCTCTCTGCCTCATCCAGCTCTCCCGCGAATCGAAGGCAGACGCCAAGGTTGTTCAACAGCTCAGGCGAGTCTGGAATGTTGTTCAGCGAGGATCTTATTATCTCGACGGCCTCTCGATATTTGCCTTGATCCATCAGCGCGATCGACAGTACTTCGCCCAAGAGACGATATTTGCCCTCATTCTCCTTTGCAAGGACGCCTGCCTTCTCAGGGTGGTGAGTGTCCAGAAGCATGAGACACCGTCTTGCGATCGCCTCATTGGAATCGTGTACTCCTTCGAGCAGCTTGAGGCAATCGTCCTTCCGTCCCATGCGATAGGTCAGGGCTTCCAGGTCGAGCATGATATCGGCGTTCCGAGGGTCCTCCCTGACACCTTCCTTCAGAGCGACCAGTGCCTCCTCTAGACGACCCAGTTCAAGAAGCAGACCGGCCTGATGAAGATAAACAACAGGAATTCCGGATTCCAGTTCCCCGCACTTCTCGAGCTCCCCCAACGATTGCTCGAGCTCGCCGGCCGCCCTCAGTAGAATTGACGCCGCAATGTACTCCCGACAAAGGTCACCCGTTTCCTTCTTCACATCTTTCCTGCCGATCATTCCGGCGGCAGCAAGGGCCTCGTCCCTTTCCCTCGACGCCCCGGCGATTCCTGGGTCCAGCACCACCGCAACAGCAAAGGACTTCGCCGCCTCTTCGAACATCCCGGCTACCTTCTGGGCCTGACCCAGTCTCATCCAGATTTCCGCACTCCCTCTCTGGATCGTAACCGCTTCCTTCCACGTCTCGATGGCCTCGTTGAACCTTCCTAGCTCGGAGAGCAATGATCCTTTGTTGACCAAGGGATCGACATAAGCGGGATCGTTGGCGGCCGCCGTGTCGAATGCTTGCAGTGCCTCATCTGGTCTCTTCATCGCTTTCAACACGAGACCCCGATTGTTAAGCGCTCGAGGGCTGTTGGGGTAGAAGACAAGCAGACTGTCGTAGATTCTGAGGGCTTGTTCCAGCCTTCCAAGCTGGAACAGGGTCGCACCCTTGTTCAACAAAGCAGCGCTCATGTGGGGAGAGAATCTCAGGGCCATGTCGTAAGATCTGATCTCTTCCTCGAAATCCCCCAGCTCATGATGGATCAGACCCATGACGTACCACGAAGACGCATCGGTCGGCCTTAGCTCAGTAGCCTTCAAACACGCCTCCAGCGCTTCCCTGAACTCACCCAACTCCATGAGCACGCTCGCCTTCTTCTGCCATGCGATGAAATGTGTGGGTTTGAATCTCAGCGCTCTCTCAAGCTCGACCAACGCCTCATTGTACCGGGAGTGTTTTATGTTCTCCTCCACGGCTTCCATGATACCATCCAGCTTGCCGATCGATGGCAGGAATCTGTCACCCTCCTTCTCCAATATCTGTCGATCGACATCGCGAAGCAAAGGTGCGGCTATCTCGTACTTCTTCATCAGCGAGACTAGCTTTGATCCGTCGGCGTAGGCGATCGCAGCAGATACAGCATAATCGACCGCCTGCTTGTCGACCTCGTGGGTGACGATCAACGCTGGCAAACGCCCCTCCGCATCAGCCCTTTCCTTTATCGATTTCAGACCTGCGGTGGAAGCGTGATCCTGGCGTTTTGACACCATGATGAGATACTTGCCCTCCTTCCCTTCCCCTTCGGCAAAAACAACGTCGTCGGACAAAACCGCTGCAGTGACCTTCAGTCCCATTTTTTCCAGTAATTGTATGGATAGCTCCCTGAACTTTTCCGGGGTCAAATCCTTCACGGCTCTGAGGATGCGCGCATCAAAGCTCTCATCGATCATCAGTCCGAGATCGTTCATTTATTCCCCTCCGTCAGGACTTTCAATCTCGAGACTCTTGCATCCTTCACCACACCTGGGAGACTTTCCACTATCTGGACGGCCTTTGCCATCTCCCCGGTATCGACGAGAATCGTGGCCTTCATTATCATTAGGTGGCTTCTGTCATCCTCCGACAGCTCAAGCCCAAGAAGCCTCTCGATCGTCAACAATGCCTTATTCGAGTCCCCCGTCCAATGGTCGAGCATCGCCTCGTTCGCCGAAGAGGCGAGGTTCAAGGCAGGATATAGCAAAGATCTGGAGTACAACCTTCGAGCTGTGTCGGCATTCTTCTGCGCCAAGGGCAGTGCAGCAGAGGAATCAATAGGAAGCATGGATAATGCCCTTGCCAGAAGAGAGTAGATATTCCCCATGCGCGCCGAGGCCGAGGCCCACTGCTCCGTATTGAACTCCAATCCTTCAGCACCCTTCATGATGTTCCATATCAGCCCTCTCCTCGGGATCCGCTCGTCTCCCCTCAGATACAGTCCAATGCCCAATCCTATGAGATAGTGGTCGATGAACTGGGGAAGCGCGCCAGCATCCTTCGAGGCTAATATCTCCCTGAGCCGTAGCGCCGGCTCAAGACCCTTCGAAAACGTCGTGTCGGCAGTCGAAGTGGGACCGATCCGCAATGAAGCGCTCGCGACCTGGAAAAGTCGATGGTCAGAAGTGGGATCGAGGGAAACGGGCAGGAGGGTCAAAGGATCGTCTATTTTCCCTAGACATCTCCCGCAGAGGAGCGCGGCACCTTTCGTCTCCACACCGCACACCACGCAAGCCAATGGAACACCAGTTCAAGTATGTGTGACATGGAATAAAACATTACCTGAGCGGCTTTTCCATATAGACGCCCGAGCGATCATACCCCAGAGAGGCGTAGTACTGCCGCGCGCCGACACCGCTCGTCACGAGGACCTTGCCGCTGCCTGCATCCCGGGCGATCCTCTCGACCTCCTCCATCAGCTCCTTCCCATACCCGTGGTGCTGCCACGCCTCGCGCGAGTCGCCGAGTGGGGCCATCTGACCGAACACCTTCAGCTCGCGGAGATGGGCCGGACCTCCTTCAAATGATGATGGGGTCAACCTCAACCTCGCATACCCCACGAGCGCTCCGAGGACGGGAATCTCGAACGAAACGAGGTGCTCCGTTCCTCCAGACGCCTGATAGCTTGTCTCTTTGAGATGGACATCCTTCCTATCGTATGCCTCTATCCCCATCAACCCGACCTCCCTGCATCGTATGCACTTGCACCTGTTGCCGTCGAGCTGCATCCTCTCTCTCACAAGCTGTCTTAGGTGACCCTTGTCGACTCCCGCCTCTACCAAAGGGACCGGTATGTCCCTCTGGATGCGCTGTATTCTGACGTAGGGAGGCACGAGGCTCTTCATCTCGGCGATCACTTGCACAGCCTCTTCGGTCGAATATGGAGAGTAAGCACCATCACGCCACATTTCATACAAGGGCGTGCCCTTCACCACGAGGGTCGGATAGATCTTGATCATATCTGGTCTGAACCTCTCATCATTGAAGATCATCGCGAAGCGATCCACGTCCTTCTGAGGATCTGACCCAGGGAGACCTGGCATGACGTGATAGCAGACCTTCATGCCTCTCTCTTTAGCAATTCTCGTGGCCTTCACCACGGCATCGACGCCATGTCCCCTATTGACCCCCTTCAATATCTCGTCGTCCAGTATCTGGACCCCAAGCTCGACTCTCGTCGCTCCCAACGTCATGGAGAACGCTGAGCTCCAATCGTCGAAAACGTCCGGCCTTGTCTCCACCGTCATGCCGATGCAGCGGTGAAGCGCTTTCTCATTCAAGTGTTGCGACTCTAAGAGAGTCCCGCTTTCGGTCCCGTTCAGAGCATCGAAACACCTCTGAACGAACAAGGTCTGATATTCCACTGGTCTGGAGGTGAACGTTCCGCCCATGATTATCAAGTCCACCTTGTCCGTGGG
>JBGOWR010000001.1:0-17055 GCA_041478695.1 Thermoplasmata archaeon
ACCACATCGTACGTTTTCTTCTCGTAGAAATCCCAAACGTAGAACAGAGCTGACATCAGCTCCATTCCGGGCCACACCGTCATCTCTTTCGCGTTGATCTCACCAAGTCCCTGAGACCGCAGGAAATCAGAGATGTACGTCTGAACCTCCTTCCATCTTGTCTCGAGCTCGTGGACGACATCGACCTCGATGGCGTCGAGGTTATTCTCAATGTTCCTGATTTCACCGGACAATTGGACTTCGAGCGAATCTGAGAGCGAGTGGGCGGAATCCGTGCTCATAACTATGGTCCTGTGTCCCATACGAGCGGACCTGAGCGCGGTGGCTGCGGCTACCGATGTCTTTCCCACGCCGCCTTTCCCTGTGTAGATAATGACCCTCAATTCTCTCGCCAACCGCCTAGCTTCCTTTTGCTACTTGAAGAATATGCCCTCCATCTGAGAGGACCTTCAATCGAACTCCATGAGAATATTGTACGGATAATAAACAAAGGAGACTGATTTCGGGAAACACTCTTCTCGGGGGCTAGGTGCCGGGGACGGGGTTCGAACCCGTGACCTTCGGATGTCCCTGGAGAGGATCTGTGTTACCTATACCCTATGAGTCCGACGCTCCACCAGGCTGAGCCACCCCGGCTTGGTGATCCTCACTCTTCCTTATCCTTGGCCAATTCCTCGCCCTCGACGGATTCGCTGGCCTCAATCTCTCCGGCTTCGGACACGTCCTCAACAACGACTTGTTTGGATGGTTCCTCAGGCTTCACTTCCTGAGCGGAGCTGGCCTCTTCCGATGCCTGCGGTTCGATGATCGCCTTCTCGTCAGGGAGCGGAGTCCCGATCTCGAGGACCTCGGTCCTCCTGATCTCGATTCGCTTTGTCGGAACGATGATCTTCGTAGAGCGCGAGAGGTCCTTCGCCATGTCCCCGGATATTACCGATTTCACGACGTCGGAAATCGACATGTCAGCGATAATCTTGTGCAAGTGCGAGGTCATGATCGACCTTATTGCGGTCTCTTGAGAAGCTTGAATCCTCTTCTCGGTGACGCACATAGGCTTGACGCGCACGAGGAAGCCGTCCTTCGTCCTTGCGTCGACGACGTGGTCCGTCTTGGTCCTCTTCCTCCTCGTTAGCCTTCGGATGTAATCGCTAGTCAGGTCCTGACCGACGAATACGGTGTGAGCATCCGAGCCAGTGACATCGTGGACCTTGAACTTGAGTTTGATATGCATCTTCGAGAAATCGCCTGTGAGGTCATGGACCGTCACTTCGGTGGTCCTTCCAACAAGGCTCGAAGGGTCACCCGATGGCGTCTCCCCGATCTGCATCTCATTGAACATCTTGGGGGCGTGTATCTTGTACCACTCCTTTGCCCTCCACCGATCCTTGACCTTTCTTGTCGTAGTCTTCGTTTTCTTCGTAGCAGGCATTATGAGCCTCCATGGTTCAGGCAGATTCCGTAACGAGTCTCCCTATTAATAAGTTTCCGTCTGAAGGCACAGCTGGCAGTGGTCCAGACTATGGATGATCGCCCTCAAGATATGTTCTTCGCGAGAACCGATCTCGTTTCCTCGTTCATCTCGGCCTGCTGCGCGGCCAATCGCTCTTCGATCTCCCTTATCTCCTTCAGCCTGTCAAGGAAAACAGGGACGTAGCAGGAGGTACCTTCGATAACGAGTAACGCGACCTTTTCCTTCTTCGACGTTTCATGTCCTTCCAGGTCCGCCTGGAAGGTCAAAAAGCCCTTGAACTGCTCGGGGATCTGCTCCGCCCTGGAGATCGTGACCAGTCTCGCAAGATACACGAATGCACCTCAGAGATTGACAGGCACGACGTGAGCTTCGAGACCAAGGAACTCCTTCGGCAGACCAAATGCAAGACCGTACAGCTGCGAGAGGTGTATGACCGGTATGTCGTAGCCTGGGATGTCCTTCTGCGTCCTATCGTACTGGAGGTGACAGAAGGGGCAGACGTCGATTATGAACCTCGCGCCCGACTTCTTTACGTTGCCGAGCTTCTCCTCGGTCATCTTCATGGCGATATCGTTCGCCCTTGTCCTCAGACCTCCCCCAGCGCCGCAGCACATCCCCTTGTCGCGATAGTTGACGCTCTTCGCGCCGACCGCCTCTACGAGCTCGTCGAGCATCGTCGGCCTCTCCGGATCGTCCAACTGCTTTATCTTGCTAGGTTTGGCGAAGTGGCAACCATAGTGTACGGCAACCTTGTAGTCGAGAGGCTGCATGACCTTTGACTTGATCTTGTCGATGCCGACGTCCTTGTGCAGCACATCAGCGAAGTGACGGACCTTGATCTTACCTCCAGTATACTCAAGTCCGACCTCCTTCAGGACCTTGTTGACCTCCTTCACCATCTCCGGATGCTCTTGCAGCATATGAGCCGCATCGAATAGAGAACCGAAGCAGCCGTTGCATATCGTAAGGATGTCCAGACCTTTCCTCTCAGCAAGTGCTAGGTTGCGAGCGGCTAAAGTGAGCCAGGTAGTCTGGTCGAACGATCTTATCACACCTGGTGCTGGACAGCATCCAGCTCCTTCCAGGTCGACGAGTTCCACATCGAGCGACTTGAACACTTCCCTCGTCGCCTTCTCGATCCCAGGATATCTAAGCGGGGCGATGCATCCGAGGAAGAAGGCGTACTTGTCGGTCATCTACTTCCCTCCGATGAGCTTGTCGAAGCCGGTTAGCTGCATGATCTTCTTCCAGTCCTCTAGCGCTTTGGGGTCGCCGAGCACGGTTGGCGGTTGTTCGGGAATCCCGAGCTTCTTTCGCAAATTCTTGTATTCATCGGTCAGGGGGATCGTGTGGCCGGTGTTCATCATGTTAGATGCTGTCTTCTTGTGCGAATCCGCCATATAGCCTTCCTTGACCGCGAAGTTCCTCAGAATCATGATTATGTCTGTGATGTCAACGCCCCTAGGGCACCTCTCCACGCATGTGTAACAAGTCGTACACATCCATAGATCATCGGACGGAAGGATATCTTCTTTCAATCCCAACTGAGCCTTTCTGATCAGCTTCCTTGTTCGGAAAGCTGTTTGTCTTCCAGAAGGACAGCTCGCTGTGCAAGTGCCGCACTGGTAGCAGAGGTTCAAAGTCTTGCCGCCGGATTTGACGACTCGATCGGCGAACTCCGGGTTAGGCTCCTTGATGTTGGCCATTAAACGTCACCGAGGCGTGAAAAGCACGAAATTGTATATAAGGGTATATGAGGAACCACAGTAAGTTTACCTTTTTAGGTAAAGCTTCGATGTATGCGCTCCTTCTTCAGCTCGGCGATCAGTGCCAGGATCTCAGGTGTCTGTTTCTTGTGCACCGCGAAGATCTTGTGGGCAAGCATCTTCAAGTCTGTGGCGCCCTTCAACTTGATCCCTTTCCTCGACAGCAGGCTCTGGTTGATGAAGAAGCTAAGGTTCGAACCTATCAAATCCGGAAGAAAAGGAACGGTACCCTTCACCTTGTATCGGATTCCCTGGTCGTCCAAATGCTTGAAACCTAATCGCTGGGCGCCGTATCGGAATCGCATGTAGTTAGGACCTCTGACCACATGAACGAGGTTGTCCTCCGCTACTTCATCCCACATCACGTCTTCGAGATCGTAGACATGGAGAGGATCGTCCACGACGACGAGATCCATCAATCCCGACCGGAAGTCTCGGAGATTGCGATCGTCATCCGAGATGATCAGGTCGTACATCCCGGTTTTGTCGACCTTTGACAGCGCGGAAAGAAGGAGTTCCTCCGTGACGATCGTTCCTCCAACGACAAGCGATTTGCCTGTTCTGATTCTTGCACTAAGCGCCGAGTACTCAAGGACGATGCTCTCTGCTTCTGCGGTAAGGGTCGTCCCAGAAGATGACGTGAGCAAGAGGTCAACCCCGACGCGCTTTTCCATGCGCCTGAGGTATCGATGAAGCACAGGGACCGAAATCTCCAATCTCTCCGAGGCCCTCTTCTGACTTCCCTCCTCATACACCGCTTTTAGAACGTCAAGAAGGTGGGTCGTGATCCGGACGCCGTTGACTATCAGCGAGACCGAGGGCTCTATCTCCACGATTGGCGATTGGCTGTCAAGATATATCTAATTTGACAGCACATACCAGCAGGGAATCAATGACGAAGAGAACCCTGGTCCTTGGGATTGGTAGTCCGATAGTCAGCGACGACGCGGTCGGGATAAGAGTCTCGGAGAGAATACAATCGCTAGGTCTCGACGGCGTGGACGTCAGAGAGATAAGCGCAAGCGGGTTGGACCTGATCGAGATCATGCTCGATTATGATAAGGTAATCATCGTTGACGCAATCATGACCTCCCAGCATCCATTGGGCTCGATAATCCTGCTGGACGAAAGTGACTTTTCGACTTCGGTGCACGGAGCGAATCCGCATGATGTCAACATCGCAACGACGATAGAGCTCGGAAGAATGCTTGAACCTGAAAGAATGCCTGAGAGGATCATTTTCGTCGCAATAGAGGTCGCGGATACATGGACCATCAGCTACAACATGACCGAGGAGGTCGTAAGAGCAATACCGATCGCCGTGGAGATGATCACGGAGATGATCAGTAAGGAAGACTAATCAGAAATCGATCGATTCGATGCTTTTCGAACAATCCTTCGACATCCTGGTCGGTGCGTGCAAGGTTACGCACATCTTCTTCCGGTCTAGGAGATCATGAGCGACTCTCACGACATCATCCTCAGTGATCTTCTCGAAAGCCTGTAGTATGTCCTCTTCGGTGGGAGCTTTGTCAGTCAGCAGGAAGAACTCACCAAGATGGAACATGCGGGACTCGGTGGACTCGAGCTTCCTCACAAGGATCCCCTTTATCAGACGCTTCGCCCTCGTAAGCTCCCCCTTCACAAGGCCTTCGGACTTTATCTGATGCAACTCGGAAGACACCAGTCGGACGACGCTCTCCATGCTCTTGGCCGAGGTCGAGAAGAACGCGCCGATGACTCCGCAGTCGCTGAAGGGATGAGAAATCGTGTATATCGAATACGCCAGTCCCCTATCCTCCCTGATTTTCTGATACAACCTCGAGCTCGTGCCAGCGCCAAGAAGCGCGCCAAGCAGAGTCTGAACGTACCTATCCGAATGAGAGGCGTTCAAACCTGGAAATCCCATTCCGACATAGGCCTGATCACCCTCCTTGGGATATATCTCGACGAGCGATCTCGCTGTAGGTGGACTTCTGCTGTTTCCGAGGCCAGGTCTTAGATGTGAGTCAAACCGCTCCGATGCCCACTCCTCTACCTGACCTACCCTGACGTTCCCGCAGGCGGCTACAACGAAGTTCTTAGGATGATATGTGTCGTGAAAGAATCTCCTGACGTCGTCGCTTGACAATGACGCAATTCCATCCGCCTCACCGGTCTCCGCGGATGCCATGGGATGTCCGTTCCAGAGCGTGCGCGAAAGGAGATGGTGGATATAAGTGTCAGGTTCGTCCTTCAACATCCTGATCTCCTCGGCTACGACCTTCTTCTCGTTGTCCACGGATTCATTGTCGAGCTTAGGATCCAGCAGGAGGTCGGACAATATGTCCTCGGCGATATCGACAGTCTCGTCAAGGGATACGGCATAGTAGCAGGTCGATTCCTTGCCAGTGTAACCGTTGAGCTCACCGCCAGCCGCCTCGATCAATTCAGAGGTCTCTTTCGAGTTCCTCCTCCTGGTTCCCTTGAACATTACATGTTCAAGCAGATGAGCTAGACCTTCTCGGCCGCGCGGTTCGTCTCTGGATCCGACCCTGACATAGACGGACAGAGCCACGGATCTGGCATAAGGCAATCGTTCCACTATGACTGGAATACCCGCTTGAGTGTGGGCAAAGGATACTTTTTCGCCTTTCAACGAGGACGAGAGAACAACCACTAGTGTTTATTCTTTTCGTAGACAGCAAATAAGACTGCACACCGTCAATATTCCAGATGTCTGAGGACAAGCCAGATGTTCGTCAAGACAACAAGGGTTAAGTATGCTCGCCTTCCATAAGCATCCAGGGGATTAGAAATGCACAGTAGTCCAGACCCTTTCCTGAATGAGTACAAATTGGATGTCAAGTTTCCAGAAGCCGTGACGATCATCGGGTTCCCGAGCGTCGGCCTGGTCGGTTCGATCGCCGCGAACTTCATCGTGAGAACAATGAAGCTCGAGAGGATCGCGACGATCATCTCAAAGGATTTCCCGCCATACACCATCGTTCACGAAGGCGTTCCATCTCCTCCGGTCCGCATATACTCTGGTGAGAGAAAATGCATAGACGGAATGCGGTGCGATCAGCTCGTGGTGGTTATGGCTGAGTTCATGCCCAGCCCGAATCTGATAAAGCCAGTCACCGATCTCGTGCTCGAATGGTGCAAGCAAAAAGAAATTGGCATGATAGTGACCCTTGAGGGAATCAACGTCGGTGAGGTCACCGGAGAGGTCCAGACATATGGCATTGGAAGCACAGCACGAGCGAGGATCATGCTAGAGAAGTACGGGGTCAAGGAGATGAAGGAAGGCATGGTGTCTGGCATATCAGGAGTGTTATTGTACGAAGGAGAACGCCTCGGTATCGACGTAATATGTCTTCTTGGTCCGGCGAGACTGGACATGCCGGACGCCAGGGGTTCGGCCAGACTTCTCGAGATCGTCGGAAAGATGCTGCCGGAGCTGAAGCTTGACCCAGAGCCTTTGTATAAGGAGGCCGAGCAGATCGAGCTACAGTTGAAAGCCGCGATGGAGAGCGTGAAGCAACCTAAGAAGATCGGTAAGAATCAGTCATCTACGGATGATGTGATTCCCTCCTCCCATGGTCATTGATCTCTTGACCATCTCTCTGATATCAACGACCAAACATTAAATAGAGAGGCGCAGATACATCTGGTATCTCCATGGAAAAGCACAAGTTCATCAAGAAAGTGTGCCTCCTTGGCGACGGCGCCGTAGGAAAAACGAGCCTCATCAGGAGGTATGTCTTCGATTTCTTCGGGGACGAGTATCTGATTAGCTTTGGGACGAAGGTCTCAAAGAGAGTCCTCGATCTCGGGAACGTGGAATTGACTTTGATGATCTGGGACGTTCTGGGCCAGAAGACCCACAAATCACTCCATGAGGCCTACTACAAGGGCGCAAATGGAGCCTTTCTGGTCTGCGACCTGACGCGAGAGGAGACAATCAGGGATCTCATCGGGTGGAGAGATGACTTCCACCATGCGGTAGGTCAGATGCCGATCGTTCCGATCGGGAACAAATCTGACCTTGAGAATAGAGCAAATGGCGCATTGATTTCAGAGGTGTCGGAGTCGCTCGGAAGCGAGTTCTCCATGACGAGCGCGAAGACGGGGGAAGGGGTCCCGGGGGCATTCCTGCGAATGGGAAGAATGATGATGGGGGTGAGGGAATGAAGGACATGAGACCATTCTTCGTCATGCCGGGTCAGGCGATCATCGACCTGCGAGAGGAACTCGAGCTCATCGAGGGCGAGGAGGCGGGCGAGACTCTCCAGCGATACGGGTTCAGGGCGGGCATCGGTCTGATCAAATCCCTGGGAATATCTGCTTCTGATTTCGAGCACTTCGCGGAAGTCCTTCCTCAGCTTTGGGCAGAGACCGGCCTGAGCAGAATGGTAGAGGAACATATCACGGACAAGGACATAACGATCGCATTCGAGGAATCAATCGAGGCTGCTCACGGAAGAACGTGCGACTTCATGCGTGGATATCTCTGTGGAATAGTGTCGGCTTTATTGAAGAGAAGGTACACAGCGGTCGAGAGGGAGTGCACATCAAACGGGAAGGCGAGCTGCGTTCACGTACTTTCACCGGCCAAGGAGATCATGCAGCCTTCGGTCAAAGAGAGTGCAAAGACGACCATGAAGTACGACTTGGAGCTTGGATACTCGTACCTGATTGAGTCAGAGGACCCTTCGATCGCATATGATATTTTCACGGACCAGATGACTCACGGTAGGCCAGGGATGTGCATTGTAAGGGATTATCCTGAGAAGCTACGGGCCCGATACGACCTCGGGGATTGCACCATTTTGTGGCTCTCATACGACAGAGACATCAACTACGCTAGAGAGCCAACCAACGTTCCTCTAATATATAGCGAGATCAAGAACTTCCTTGACTCGGCGGAGAGCGGTGTCGTGCTCCTGAGCGGAATAGAGTACATGGTGAGCCAGAGTACCTTCACGAAAGTCTTGAAGTTGATCCAGCTCTTGAACGAGAACGTTGCCGTCAGGGACTCCCTGTTGCTTGTCCCGGTGAGCCCCCAGGCTCTCACGCAGAGGGACGTGAAGATGCTCGAACGCGAGCTCAGAGTGTTCGATACGAAGCAGCAATGAGCAAATGCTAGATGGAAACGCTTAAATTCCGGTATAAAATTACTTTCGCTCAATGCAAATAATTCCAAAGAAATTCTTTGTGACTTCAGGCTGCGCGGTCAGCAAAGTCTCTGACCTCAATGCGTTCGACGAAGCACTTTTGATGGCAAAGATTGGCGAGCAGAACATCGTATCCGTTTCCTCCATTCTCCCAATCGGAGCGAAGCAGGTACCTCAGAGAGCGTTGCCTATGGGCGCAATAACGCACTGTGTCCTTGCGCAGATGAGAGGGGGAGAGGGAGAGATGATATCCGCCGGGATAGCCTACGGATTCAGGAAGGATGGAAAAGGAGGATACGTGGCTGAAGGCCACATGCACGGAACGAAGAAATCCCTCCGAGAGGTTCTTGAATGGAAGATGCATGAGATGGCGAAGCTGAGAGGCATCGAGTTCAAATCGCTCCACTACAAGCTGGAGGAGCTCTCAGTCCCAATGGACCATTATGGGGCCTGTATCGGAGCTCTTGTGTTCGTAGAGTACTGATGTTCGGAGTCATCGTCTGTCCTAAATGCAATCGTGCACGCGGCATTGATCTCTCAGCGGCAGAAGCGACCTGTCACTCATGTGGTAAAGGAATAAAAGTCAGCAGGGCAAAGATCTATTTCAAGACCGATTTCCAGTCGGAACTGGTCGAAGCCGTGCGCAAAATGAACGAGCAGTTGGCCGTCGGCATAGAGTCCTCGACTCCCATTAAGAGGAAAAGGAAGAAACTGGACTTTCATGAGAGACTTCTTGTCGAGGCGAAGAAGGTGAAGGGCAGCGAGGATCGCCTGCGATTCATCGTCGAGAGACTTACAAATGACCTAAGTGACTTCGGAGCGGACGATCTTGCAAGGGTCGTGAAGGATTCTGACGAAACGGACGTCGATGAACTTCTTGACATGATGCTGAACTGCGGCATCATCTATGAACCGACGCCTGGCAGGTATAGATCGACTTGAAAGGACCGATCAAGATTGCCGTCGTTTCATAGCGGGAAACGGATATCGACGTTAGAAAATCCCCGAGTCCCACCTTACTACTCGATTCCTCATAGCTCAATGCAACGTATTCCTCCGTGTACTCCGGTCCCTGCCCTGAGGAATAGCTACCAGGTTGATAGGTGCAGTAGAAGGTGTAGTAGTAGTCCCTCAAATGGTCACCATTGCCATCATCGGTGAAGTCGGCGAACCTGTTGGGTTTCCAAACGAGGAAGTCATTGTTCACCGTATCGATCGTGACGTTGGCACCACCTCCCCCTCTTAGAGGGACGTATGTCTGGACCCAGCCGTGACCGCCCCACTTACTCTCGATCCCGTTGTAAAGCGCACCGATCTGCAGCCAAGCAGGGACTCCTGCGGCCCTCGCCAGAGCAGAGAAGAGTATGGCCTGGTCGTCACAGTCTCCCACCTTCGATTCGAGAGTCTCGACACTGGATTTCGGGTCGGCGTCCTGTGTTACCACGGGATAGCGTATGTTCTCCGATATCCATTGGTAGATAGACCCGAGGATCAAGTAGACGTTCTTCTCATCGCCGACGATTTGGGCCGATCGCGACTGTATCGACGAGGAAGTCGTGATGATCTTCCACTCATCCCTGAGATACATGTTCCTCAGGGAAAGCGGTATGTCCGAGATGTTGAGAGCGTCCTGCTCTCCATAGTTCCAGAAGTGGGTCGTGACCTTCACGTCGTACCTAATCTTGACGGTGTAGGATTCCTGACCAGTCAGTATCCCACCGGACCAAACCATCCAGGGAACGCCATAACGATTCTCACCAGAGGAATACGCTGGAGTGTATACGACGCGTTGTATGTTCTGCAACTGATAGCCATTCTCGGATAGGTCCACAGGACGAGGCACGTCCAGTGTATAGTTCAACAACGTTCCGCCGTTCGGGTTGATCCTGAGGGTGCGCTCCAGGGAGAACTCAGCATATTCTGGAAACCGTTGCTGATCTTGAAAGAATCCTTTGATAATGTTCTGAACGGTCGGGGTCAAAAGCAGGACGATTATCACGATGAGCACGACGACAACGATGAGAGCACCAGCAACACCAGAGCGACTCCTATCGGTCACATCTGATGTTGAAGGACTTTGTTGTTATCAACCTTTCGACTTGACTGCTAGTTTTGAGAGCCCCTCTTCGACCACTTGAGGGAGCATCTTTCTTTGAACATATGCATAGTAGGCGACAAGGATTCCGAGGGAGCCGAAGAAGCCTGCGTATCCTAATATATCTGGGTTCGTGTAGAATGGAATCAATAACAGATTGCATACGATATGAAGCAGGGTCGCTTGCGCAAAATACGACCAAGGTGCTCCTCTAGTGACCCCGATGCCGATGGTTGCGCCTGTGGAAGCGTTCAGAAGCACCAGCTGAAGGGACAGAAGGACGATTACGAAGGCTGTCCAAGCGCTCACGGCCTCAATGAATTGCAGCCCGACGAAAGCTGCTCCAAAGCCCATCGTGCTTCCGATCCCGAGACCGAAGGTCAGACCGTAGAATGAAGTGTCCAGCTTTCTCTGGAACCTGCTGAAATTGAGTATCATCAGTTTTACAAGCTCCTCGACAAGAGCAAAGAGCAAGGCGATCAGGACCAAGTCAAGCGCGAACCATGACTGCGCGCTGTAGATGATCACGCCGATGACCATGCCAACCGCGAAAAGCCCGAACGCCTTCTTGTCCTCGAAGAAGGGTTTCTCCACCTTCGGATAGGTATAGTCGCGCAGCGTCCAGAACATAAGTATCATTGCCGGCGCGAACCCAATGGCCCCAGCGATCAGCATGGCGTTGTTCATATTCTATTCCACCGAATGTTTGGCCATATTTAAACATGCTTCTCAGGCCACAAGCTTGTCGTAGTAGTGCGCTACGACGCAGGCTTCTGAGCACTTCCCGCAATGAGTGCACAATGCCTCGTTGACCTTCGGTCCATCATCTCCGATCGTTATCGCACGTTTTCTGCAGTTCTTGGCGCAGATGCGACAAACAGCGCATAGCTGCGATCTTAAGAAAGCCTTCACGCTCGCCTCGAAAGCTCTTTCTGCCCTCTCCGGCGTGGAACCGGTGGCTACGATCTGGCCTCCACCGAATACCTTCACTGTGCTATCTTCTGTCCTCACCAGGGCAATCTCGTACTCTCCTGAGTACCTCACCTGCCCAACGGTCTTGAGCATATCGGCGACCCTTGCGAAGTCTCTTTTCCTGGGAATGGACGCAACGGCCTCTATCGAATAGCCTCCGGTCGCGCATGGGCTCACACCCTTCACGACCTTGAGAGCAATCCTGTCGGACCTCACACGAGGAATCTTGAGTTCGAGCTGTTCTGCCAGCTTCCTCATTTTCGGTGGGAGGATCTTCCAGCGCCAGAAACCGTGGGCGATGAATTCCTTTCCCACATCATTCTCCTTTGCCCATCGATCAAGGAACCCGTTCCATTTCCCGCTCAGGTCTGGATGTATTCTCTCAGTTGTCCTCCACTCGCTTGCTAGGCATGAAGGGCAAAGATAACAGCCGATCCTCTCAAAATCCTCGTCGTAAAGCTGATTGTATTCGAGATTTCTCCACCATATGTAACCCCAGACATCCACCGCTCTCCATTCTCTGATCGGATTGAGTATGATCTGGTTTGGCACGAAGGGATTGTGTTCGACGAAATCGATACTCGCACGAGCGAAGGACTCGTATATCCTGTTCCCTTCGATGGTTATGGTGCCCTTGAGATAGTTGGCCTCGATAACCGACGTGAGAGGGGCTAGCTTGCATACCTTGCAGCACCATCTGAAGTCCTTAGCTGGAGGTCCAAACGACCCGACCTGCTCCCAGAACGCTTCGCCAGCATCGGCCTTGACGAGTCTCATATGATTCCTTTTCGCAAAGTCCTGTACGTACCTCACTGTCTCGGGAAACTCGAGGCCAGTATCGACGAAGATCAGATCGAACGCTCTCAGGGCCTTTCTCGCGATGCCAAAGCATGCGAGAGAATCCTTGCCGCCGCTGAAAGACAAGGTGACTGGAATGGGATTGTTGCCGATGAACGACTTCACATCGCTGACCGCACCGGACTCTAGAACGACTAGGTACGAAACGTTGGCGCGAACGAAGTCCCCCCAATCGGTCCTTTTCTTCGATATCGCGATCTCTCCCTTCCCGACGTCCCTAATCCCTATCGCCTTTTCCGAATTGTCAAGCTTGTCGCTTGATGCTCTTGCAGCGCCCGTGCAAACAAGATTCCCAGCGAGCACGATCAGAGGGTCTTCGATGAGAAAACTCCCTTTCGTCTCCCGAATGTCTTTTCCCGAGATGTTCTTACCTTTCAGATGCCCGGGCGGAGGATCGATCGTGACAACGCCCCTCTTCGCGACCCTCGCAAGGAGCAAAGCGCCGTCCAATCTCAACTCGAGAAGGAATTCGTTCTTAATCAAGCTGAAGCGGAGTACCCCAACTACCCTTCCGTCCACGACAATTTCGTCGGCTCTGTCCTCACCAGATATCTTGTTAAGGAAAAGCAGCTTGCTTTCGAGGAACGCTGTCGTGCCAAAATACTTCATGAAAAGCGACCGTACCACTTCCGTCCCTCTTCCCAAGCAAGGTCTGAGATCGCCCGGTGCCGAGACTTTGAACTCCCTTCCAGACGACCCACAGCTGTTGCACCTATCGCCCAGGATCAAGGTCCCACATGTGTCGCACCAACGAAAGCTGACCTTGGCATGCTTGAACGGAGTCGTCATCTGCGCCCACCCCTAGACGAATCGAAGAATATAACATGTTTACGTAGAAGGAATCCATTTTGACGACGCTAGACGCCATGGCGAATCCCAACGTTTAATAACTGGACCCTCAATCGCACCGGATGAGATCGATGTACGGCAGCGAGACGGTCTGTATCCCAGAGGGATATGGCAGGATAAGATTCGGAAGGACCGAGATGCTCCATATTCTGATCGCGGTCCTTGTTCTGACCTTCGCTTTTACAATTGTAATCTATAGCGGGACCAATTCTACACTGGGAAGTGTGGATGTCGTTGCGCTCACCTACGCTTTCATCATGTCCTTCATAATTGTGATGACAGGCTTCCTTCTCCACGAACTAGCACATAAGTTCGTTGCGCAGAGGTATGGGGCATGGGCCGAGTTCAGGATATTTCCGATCGGTCTTTTCCTCGCCCTGGCGTTCTCGTTCCTCGGATTCGTCTTCGCAGCACCTGGGGCAGTGTACATTCAAGGGAACATCAGCAAGCGGCAGAACGGTCTCATCAGCCTCGCTGGTCCGTTCACGAACCTAGCTTTCGGGGGTGTGTTCCTCCTGGGATGGATACTTCTTCCAGCCGAGGGAGATCTGTCCAGTGTGCTGAGTTGGGTCGGATTGGTCAACCTATTCTTCGCCGCGTTCAACCTGCTGCCCATCCCGCCGTTCGACGGATCCAAAGTAATAAAGTGGAATATCGGGGTCTACGTAACCGTCCTTGCTGTGACTGTAGTACTCCTCCTGATAGGGTTTGGAGTCATCTAGCCGCGAAAAGTGAGAGTCACTTGATCTTGCAAGGGTAGCGTAGATACTGGAGTATGCTGCCTTTCCACTCCATGATCTTGCCGGGGTTCAGGATGTCGTTCGGGTCGAGGGCTTTCTTTATGAGTTCCATAGCCTTCAGAGACTCAGCCCTCTCCTTCTGCATGTAGGGCGCCTTCGATATGCCGACGCCATGCTCTCCGGTGACCGTTCCACCGACCTCGATGACCGCATCGAATATCTCACCGACCGCTATCTCTCCGTTCTTCCACGAGTCGGGGGAGAGAGGGTCCAAAAGCATCTTGGTGTGCAGATTCCCGTCAGCCGCGTGACCGTACGTGCCGACGATGACGTGGTTCCTTTCCGCGATCTTCTGGAACGCAACGACTGTCTCGGGTATTCTGGATATCGGTACTGACATGTCGTCCGCCAATGAGACCGAAACGAACTCATCGCCGTATCTGCTCAGAGCCGGCAGGACCGCCTTCCTTCCAGCGGTCCACTTGTTCATCTGTTTGGTGTCCGTAGAGAATTCGACGCTGACCGCGCCGACATCCTTGCAGATCTGGTTGACCTCCTTCACCTCGTCCTCCACGACCCTCGGTTCCCCATCCACCTCGATCAGACAGAGAGCTTCGCAATCGGGGAACCCGATGTGCATCGTCTTGTTCACGGCTTTGATGCATATCTTGTCCATGAGCTCGATGGCAGAAGGGATCAGGGGCTTCGCAATTATCGCGGAAACGCACTTCCCGGCCTTTTCAAGAGAATCAAAGGCAGCGACTGCCATAGCGGCTTTCTTGGGTTTCGGAGCGACCTTCAACGTGACCTCGGTTATAACGCCGAGGGTTCCCTCGCTGCCGACGAACAGCCGTTCGAGCTGGTACCCCGAGGAGTTCTTGATCGTTTTCGTACCGACCCTCATGATCTCTCCATTCGCTAGCACGACCTCTAGACCGAGAACGTAGTCCCTCGTCGCACCATATTTGATCGCCCTCATTCCTGATGCGTTGGTCGCGACCATGCCGCCGATGGTGCATGCTTCGCCGCTCCCTGGTGTTGGCGGGAAGAAGAACTTGTAAGGTGCAAGAGCCTCGTTGAGCTTGTCATAAATGACACCCGGTCCAACGATGCAATATAGATCGCCGACGCGGATCTCTTTGATCTCGTTCATCCTCGTCATGTCCATGACGATGCCGCCTTCGAGCGGGACGGCACTGCCGCAGAGGCCGGTCCCCCCGCCCCTCGCCAAGACCGGCACCTTGTTCTCGTTGGCGAGTCTTAGGATGCGGGAGACCTGGTCTGTGGATCTGGGCCGGACGATGACCTCGGGATTGCGATGATGGATCGAAGCGTCGAACCCGTAGACATATAGGTCTGCGATCTTCGTGGAGAAGTCACCCTCCCCTACGATTTCCTTTATCTGAGCCAGCAATTCCTGCTTCAAGCCAACACCGAAGGGGGAATCACAGGAAATGGTTAAAATACCTTGCTAGGAGCGTCAGCGACTGAACGCTGGGAAGTCGGGAATCCATCTATTTATCTTTCCACTCGTCCTTGAGCAAAGACATCATAACATCGTTGGTGTACACTCCGTTCTTGTACCTGTTTTGCCGCAAGATCCCCTCCTTTTTGAATCCCAGCTTCTCGTAACAGTGCAACGCTCTAGCATTCCTCTCGTCAGCGATCAGATACACGCGATTCATAGCCAGCTCGTAGAATAGGTAACGGAGCAGCGTCTCAATAGCGTCGGTTCCATAGCCTAGGTTCCAGAACTCCTTCTCCCCTATCATGATCCCTATGAGAACGCTCCGGTCCTTCCAATTCAGTTTGATCAGTCCAACATTCCCGATGAGCTTCCCCTCCATCGTGTCGACGGAGAACACCTTGTCTTCGCTCTTCTGAAGGCTTGCGAACCACTTCTCTTCATCCTCCAAGCTCATCGGTGGATTCAGCTCCAGGAATTGCGTGACCTCCGGATCATTTATCCATTTGACGAATATCGGCAGATCCACCCGCTCGACCGCCCTTAGTCTGACCTTCTTGCTTTCAAGCATCAGAGCGCCCCCTGAATTCCTCTTTGAGGATGCTCATGATCAATGCGTCACGGAATGCCCCCTTGTGGATGTGGTCGTGTCTTAGTCTGCCCTCCAACCGAAAACCGCGATTCTCGTAGCATGCCTTCGCCCTGTTGTTGTATTCCGCAACCCTCAAGTACACTCGATGGAGGTTCATGCTCACGAACGCGTGGTGGAGAAGCACCTGGATCGCCTCGCTGCCGAATCCCTTGTCCCAACAGTCGACCTCTCCGATAATTATCTGTATCTCCGCGGAAGCGTTTCTAAGATCTATCTTATCGAGACCTATCAGTCCGATGTCCTTGGAACCTTCAAGCAGCTGGATTATGAAGTATCGTCTGGTCCTGCTCGCCAGCATCTCATCGACGGTCTGGAACTCCTTGTCAATCGAGACGCAGAACCATATGTGGTCTGCGCCAAGGTCCTCGAGAACTCTCTGATCGTTGAACCACTTGTGGAGCAGCCAAGAATCCTTTGATTGCATCGGTCTGAGACCAACTACGTTTCCTCTGAGCATCCGACATTCATCTGCAATTCCATCTAAAAACCTTCCTGATAACGTTGGTCCTTGACCTGTAGATCAGAGACGAACGAAAAACGAGATAAACCAAGAAGATGTTCAGCGCAGCATGTTCACCCGAATAGTTCTTCTCGGACCTCCTGGTTCCGGAAAGGGGACGCAGACCGAAAGGCTCTGTAAGGAATTCGGTTTCGCTCACATATCCACCGGTGACCTTCTTCGAGAGGCGGTCAGGACCGGTACGCCACTTGGCATCGAAGCGAAGAGGTTCATGGACGCGGGAGATCTCGCCCCGGACGAACTGGTCATAGAACTCGTCAAGCTGAAGCTCGACAGGTGCCCTGAGGGTTTTGTCCTCGACGGCTTTCCAAGGACCATTGAGCAAGCCAAAGTTCTTCAGAACATATGCATGATCGACGTTGCAATCAACCTCGAAGTCAACGAGGAGTACATTGTCGGCAGAATGATCAACAGGCGCTCATGCAGGAAGTGCGGGGCGGTATACAACCTCCGGTTCAAGCCTCCGAAGAATGGTGATGTTTGTGACAAGTGCGGCGGAGAGCTTTAC
>JBGOWR010000012.1:0-10355 GCA_041478695.1 Thermoplasmata archaeon
ACAAATCCTAATGTCTCAATTGCCTTCCTGGTGCCCCATTCCATGGTCATTTTGTTCTTTGGTTCTTTCTCGCGGCCGAAACTTCCGAGAGACATGTCGGCCGACTTCAAACTGGTCAGGTTCTCCTCACTGAAGCGCAAGTTGATGGCCGAACGCATTTCTGGGTCGAACTGCATCGCTGTGAGCACAACTCTCGCAACATGCTTGGATGCACCGAAGTCGACTCCGCCGCAGTGCGAAATCGAACCTCCAATCGATGTGATTCTACCTTCGAGTCCGCACACGTGCTCCATGCCAGTGGCCATTGGAAGCGCATAGGCGAAGTTGATTCCAACCTCTGGAACCCAAGGAGGTGAAAGCAACGACTCTATCTCTTTTACCGCTTCTCTTAGCCTTGTCATTACGACGTATCTCATTGATTCTCTCTCGATTGACCCCATCGGATTGACGACATCTATGCCATTTCCCACCGAATACCTCGAGGAAATTGATTCAAAGACTCCGGCCTTGGCGGAAAATACGGCGTCTCTGATGTTCATCCCTTTCGCTAGATACCCAGCGATGCTGGATGATAGCACACAACCTCCCCCATGGACGCGAGCATCCAAACGCTGAGAAGACACCTCATGGAACTTGCCATCGAGAAAGAGGAGATCCTTCGCCTGAGCCCCATTGAAGTGTCCCCCCTTCAAGAGAACTGCCTTCGGCCCAGTGCGTGCAATCTCCCTGCATGCCTTTTTGGAATCGTTCCAACTGTGGATCCGAACGCCACTGAGAACCTCGGCTTCAGAACGGTTCGGGGTAACGATAGCGGCTATAGGGAATAACTTGTCTCGCAGTGCTTCGATCAAGTTCCTTCTGTGCAGGGAATCGCCTACCCCTGCAACAAGCACTGGATCGACCACGATTGGAAACCGATCTCCAATAAGTCTCGACACGATTGCGTCAACAATCGCTTCTGAGTAAAGCATTCCAGTCTTGACCGATGCGATCTTTGCGTCCTCGAGAACCGCATCAAGCTGCGAAATGACATGCTTTGGAGGTATCGGTAGTATGTTAGAGACTCGCTGGGTGTTCTGCGAGGTTATCGCAGTGATAACGCATGCCCCATGGATCCCTAGCGATGCGAAAACCTTCAGATCGGCCTCCAGACCTGCCCCTCCTATCGAGTCAGATCCGGCAATCGTCAGGGCTACGAGCATGGATGAATATTCCACTCTGTAATTAATATTCCCTTATCCAAACTAACCTAAGAGTTCTGCACGTTTGATGGCTCAGTCAGCATTGGATGGGCACGACATGTTTAAATAGAGACTTTTCCATCAAACGGACCGATGAAGGCTTCCAGCGGTCACTTCGTTCTGAAGAAGAATGGGAAATACAGGGACTTGGCGAAGGTTTTTCCCGATATTCTCAAAACGTTTCTCGAAGAGACCGAACAGGTACCAGAGGACGAGGACGTCCTTAAGATATTCATCTATCTCAACCAAGTCGACCTCGAAAGAAATGTGAAGCCAGAGGGGTACAACCGCAAAGGCAAAATGAGGCTAGTGTTTCCGCTGAACAGGAAGGAGTTCTACATTCGCGGAACGTCCCGTGGAAGCGAAGTGGTCCGTCTGAGTGAGAAGATAAGTCGAATGCTCTCGAAAGCGAAGGTCAACCACGATGTAGAGTGGGACAAACTCTCCTCAGCGGAAGAATGATATCCTGGAGCCTCCGTGTCCCTGTTCGCAGATGACAGGACTTTCTGACGATATCGAGATGGATCTAAGGAAGCGTGTGGATTCTGCGGTCCGCGACCGCGAAAAGTTCAGAGGGATGCGGCGAGCTTTTGACACGAACATCCACAGTCAGGATTCTAACAGGGAGAAGATTGACGAATTCGAGCTAAGAAGGGAGAGGGCAAGGGAATCCCGAAGACGATCTCTGAATGACCCCAACATAAGGGGAAGGGCAATCGAACAACTTAGGTCGAATGGCATTCGTGTACTCTGTCCCAAGTCGCGAGAAGATGCGCTCCAGATCATACTCAACGAATTGGGCGATGAGAAGCTGGTCGTAAAGTCGAAATCGAACATCACGAAGGAGATTGAGCTTGCTCAGTTCCTAGAGTCAAAGGGAATCGAGGTCGTCGAGACCGACGCTGGGGATAGGATTGTCCAGGTAGCGGGTGAAAGAACAGTGCATCCTACAGGTCCCGCGGTCCATCTTACCAGGTATGATATCGCAGAGATAATGAGTGAACACTTCGGTCGAAGGATCGAACCCGATCCCGATAAGCTGATTGAGGAAATAAGGAAAGAGGTTTCAGAGTACATCTCCAGAGCCAGGGTGGGAATTACTGGTGCGAACTTCATCACGGCTGAGGAAGGCGCCGTTGTCATCGTCCACAATGAGGGAAACGTATCGCTTTGTGCTAGAAGACCAAAGAAGCATATAATCGTCTCTGCGCCAGAGAAGATCGTGGCGAACCTCGATGAGGCCATGAATCTCGTGAAGCTTCAGACCTTCTATGGTACTGGAGGCATAAACAGCGCGTACATCGACATCATCAGCGGTCCGAGCAGAACGGCCGACATCGAGAAAAAGACCTTCTTTGGAATGCACGGGCCGAGCGACATTGTTCTCGTTCTTGTTGACAATGGGAGAAGCTCCATAACCGATTCAGAAGTGATGTACTGCATCAATTGTGGTGGATGCCTGCTCAAGTGTCCAGTCTACGACGTCATGGGGTACGAATTCGGCGGGCACACGTACCTTGGAGGGAGGGGACTTTGCTTCACCGCCGATCTAGATGGAATGGACGAAGCAGTCCGAGGCGGGATATCTTGCTGCACGAACTGTGGATTGTGTGTCGAGATGTGTCCAGTGAGAATCGACACGCCGAGACTGGTGAGAGAGGTCAGACGAAAGGCAATTGATAAGGGTGCAGTTTTGATTTCGACACAGAGGGAATTGATTGAGAATGTCAGGAAAAATCGGAACCCGTGGTCCGATGAATCGGGGAAAAGGGCTCAATGGGCAAGTGATCTAGATCTTCCTAGAAGGGGAAAGGTCCTCTACTTCGCTGGATGTTTTCCTTCGTTCCGGTCCCCTAAGACCGCGAGAGCAGCATTAGATGTTCTGAGGGTAGGAGGAATCGAGGTCTGCTATCTTGGAGAAAATGAGGTCTGTTGCGGATCTCCGATACTCAAGTTGGGGGATTCTGGACTTCTTGTGGAGCTGGCTCGCCAGAACTATCGAACTTTCAAGGATGCTGGAGTCGAGAGAATCATCACAAGTTGTGCTGGTTGCTTCAACATGTTATCCTCATATTCCAAAGTCATTCCAGAATTCGACATCAAGGTCGAACACATATCAAGCACTCTATCTGATCTGGTAAAGGCAGGTAAGATTAGATTTCGGCAGTCGGACATGCATGTGACATACCATGACCCCTGCGACCTTGGGCGGCACATGGGGATCTACGATGAACCGAGAGCGATACTCAAAGCAATTCCCAAATTGAAGTTCACCGAGATGGGATTCAGTAAGGAAATGGGTTTGTGTTGCGGAGCTGGAGCCGGAGTAAAGAAGGCTCATCCTGATCTCGCGAGGCTCATCGCTGCCAAGAGGATCGAGTCCGCGTCGGAGACTGGTGCCGAGTACCTTGTCACCGCTTGTCCTTTTTGCGAGAAGAATTTCGAGGACGCCCTGGTGACCTATCCAAGGGACATCAAGATAGTCGATCTGATAGTTATGGCGAGGGATCTCATCGAATGATGATCATAGAAGCGCCTTCCACGCTTCGTCGATCTTCCCTTTCATATTCCTCGCACGACCCCTCTGCCTTTTTACCACCAGGTATCCCTGGTCGACTTGGGCTTTGACTGCCTCAGGAGCTGTCCCGCCATAGGAACGTCTGCGCTCGATGCATTTCAATATTGGAAAAACCTCACTGACGTCCTCTTCAAATCCATCATAGAAGCTTTGCAGTTCCTTCATGGAAAGGTCTTCTAATCTCTTCTCGTTCTTCAGTGCATATCTCACGATCTTCCCGACGATCTCATGAGCTGTTCTGAATGGAACTCCTTTTGTGACGAGATAGTCTGCAAGGTCCGTCGCATTCAAGAATCCGTTCTTCGTCTTCTCCTCCATCTCATCCGAGTCGAACCTAATCGTCTTGATAACTTCGGTGAGAATCTCGAGCGAGGCCACGAGCGTGTCCGTGATCTCGAGCACAGGGGATTTGTCTTCTTGCAGGTCCCTATTGTATGCCATTGGCAGACCCTTGAGCAGAACCAGGAGCGATACAAGGTTCCCGATCGTCCCCCCAGTTCTTCCACGGATCAATTCCGCCACGTCCGGATTCTTCTTCTGGGGCATTATCGAACTCCCGGTCGAATATCTATCATCCATCTCGGCAAATGCGAATTCAGGTGTGGTCCAAAGCACGAGCTCCTCGCAGATGGAACTTAAGTGTATCATTGTGAGCGATGCTGCGAAAACATACTCCACTACGAAGTCTCTGTCAGACACGCCGTCGATCGAATTCTCGCATGGACGGTAGAAACCAAGCAGGTCTGAGACATACTCGCGGTCGATGTTGAAGGTGGTTCCGGCCAAAGCAGCCGATCCGAGGGGACAGACATTGATCCTTGCGTAGGCATCGAAGAACCTCTCGATGTCCCGGGCCAATTTGTAGAAATGGGCCATCAAATGATGTGCAAGCGTAATCGGCTGGGCATGTTGCATGTGTGTGAATCCTGGCATCACAGTGGTCAGGTTATTCTCTGCGATCTTCAGCAAAGTCGTCTCCATTGATATGATACAGTCAACGATTTCCAGCACAGAGTCGCGAAGAGCCATCCTAAGATCAGTCACCACCTGGTCGTTCCTGCTTCGGGCCGTGTGAATCTTCGAGCCCGCTTCGCCAACTTCCTTTGTCAGAATGAACTCGATGTTCGTGTGGACGTCCTCCAGGTCCTCACAGAGCTCCAACTCGCCCTTCTCGATCTTCTTGATGAGTCGTTTCAGGCAATTGACCAGGAGCCTTTCATCCTTCGGTCCAATGATTCCTTGCCTAGCCAGCATTCTTGCATGGGCGATTGAGCCTACGACGTCATACCAAGCCAGCCTTTCATCCACCGAGAGGGAGGATGTATAGGAGAGTGTGGAATTACTTGGTCCCCTTTCGAATCTTCCCGACCACAGTGCTCGACGATCCATCAGATTTCACCTTCGACCCTTGTACCGACGCGATGGTCTTTAATGGTAGCCCCCAGACGTAGATAAATCCTTTCGCCGCAGTGTGGTCGAACTTGTCCCCTTTGTCGTATGTTGCAAGACTTGTCGAGTACAATGCATACGGTGAAGATCTTCCGACTGGAACTGAACATCCCTTGTGGAGCCTGACTCGGACGGTCCCGGAAACGACATCCTGGGTCTTTTCGACAAACGCAGACAACGATTCCCTCAACGGACTGAACCAAAGGCCATCATACGCCAGCTCGGTGAATCTTTGCTCTACAATTCTCTTGAAGCTCTGAAGATCTCTAGGCAGAACGAGTTTTTCTAGGTCGATGTGCGCTCCAATCAAGACGGTAGCGGCTGGGCACTCGTAGATCTCCCGAGATTTGATTCCCACCAACCTATTCTCGATATGATCGATCCGTCCTACACCGTGTCTCCCTGCAATCTCATTGAGGCTCTTGATCAGGGAAACTGGCTTCATCACTTTTCCATTTAGGGATATCGGAACTCCGTCTTCGAATCCAATCTCCACATACTCAGGCTTCTCAGGTCCCTTTGTAGGGTTAGTGGTCCACTCATAGGCATCTTCCGGAGGCTCTTGGGCGGCATCTTCCAAGATCCCACACTCGGCGCTCCTGCCCCATAGGTTCTCATCAGTGCTGTATGGTGTTTCCCTTTTGACCTTGATCGGTATCTTGCCCATTCTCGCGTATTCGATTTCCTCTTCACGGGACATTACCCATTCCCTCATGGGAGCGATGATCTCAATATGAGGTGCCAGAGCGCCGATGGAAACGTCGAACCGCACCTGATCGTTGCCCTTGGCTGTGCATCCGTGAGCAATGTATGAGGATCCCTCCTTCTCAGCGACCTCCACAAGCTTCTTTACTATGAGGGGTCTGGCAATTGCAGTGCTCAGAGGATATGAACCTTCGTACATTGCATTTGCCTTCAATGATGGGAAAATGTAGTTCTTGACGAACTCTTCCTTGGCATCGATCGCATACGCTTTCATCGCGCCGATTATTTTGGCTCTCTTGACATCCTCGTCCAGATTTCCAGGCTGTCCGACATCAACGGACACCGCGATTACTTCAAAACCATACCTCTCCTGTAACCATCTAATCGCAACAGAGGTGTCCAGACCCCCTGAGTAAGCCAACACGACCTTCTTGCCTTGAGACTTGCTGGGTTGCATTTCGATCTTCCGGAAGACCCGCACCACATTATAAAGCGTTAATGATTCGCTTGCGACAATTGAGACTCCTCGGAGTCCTCTTCTAGACATGCCAGCCAGATGAGATCAATTCGTCTCCACTGCGACAACGGGACAATGTATTGTCGGATATGGGTCATCATGCTTAATACTCATTTTCCTCAATGAACCAATCCAAAACATCGAGGATACCCAAAATGGCAAAGGCAGCAATAGTTGGAGGTTCAGGATATACAGGCGGGGAACTGGCTCGAATTCTATGTCGGCATCCCAAGATCTCATTGTCGACCATTACGTCTCGTCAGCATCCAGGAGTGAAGGTATCGAAGGTACATCCGTATCTTCAAGGATTCGTGGACATTAGGTTCGACGAGAAATTGAACGGTGGGATGGATTATGATATCGTTTTCGTTGCTACTCCGTATGGCGCCTCGATGGATATAATTCCGGACATACTGGAAAAAGGAATAAAGGTAGTCGATCTCAGCGGGGACTATCGTCTGAAAGATCCTAACATCTACAGGAAATGGTACGGAATTGACCACAAGGATTCAAAGAATCTCCTTACCTCAGCTTATGGGATACCCGAGCTTTTCAAGAACGATATAGTAGAATCACAGCTTGTTGCAAATCCAGGATGTTATCCAACCTGCGCTGTGCTCGCTCTCGCCCCCCTCATCGCTGAAGGATTGATTGAATCAAGGATCATAGTGGACGCGAAAAGCGGCACGTCCGGTGCGGGAATGGAGCCAACGAAATTGACTCATCACCCGAACTGTGGAGCGAACGTCATTCCTTACAAGGTGGGATCGCACCGTCACACACCTGAAATCCAGATGGCTTTGGACATGATGTCGGGCGGAGCATCAGAAGTGGTATTCACGCCCCATCTCATACCGATAGTCAGGGGCATTCTGTGTACTTCCTACGTTCGCCTTGCAAAGAGCGCTAGCCACGATGATCTGTATTCGGTCTATGAGAAATACTATGCGGACAAGAGGTTTGTCAGAGTCGACATCGTACCGTCGATTCCATCTGTTGTGGGATCTAACTACTGCGAAATCGGGTATGAGTTCGCAGGTAACGGGAACGTTGTCGTGATGAGCACAGTCGACAACCTTGTGAAAGGAGGTGCGGGACAGGCAGTTCAGAACGCGAACTTAATGCTGGGCCTTGAGGAAAGCACGGGTCTCGATTTTCCTGGATTGGGAGTGTGAGACGGTGAATGTCATTGATGGCGGCATAACGACCGCACTTGGCTATAGAGCGTCCGGAGTCCACTGCGGAATAAAGAAAGAGAAGCTCGATTTGGCTATATTGTATTCAGAATCTCCAGCAAGGGTCTCAATCGCATACACTCGCAACAATGTCAGGGCTGCTCCGATTGAACTGATGATGAAAAGAGATCCGGAATTTCTCCAGGCTTTTGTGGTCAACAGCGGGAACGCAAATGCTCTCACGAACTCAAGGGGAATTGAAGATTCGCATACCATGATCTCTCATACAGCCAGAGAACTTGGAATTGACGAAAAGCTCGTGGGAATCGCATCCACAGGCGTGATCGGTCGCTATTTGCCGATGGAGAAAGTGATTACTGGCATTCCAGAAGCGGTCAAATTCCTCGGAAAAGGTCCGCAATATGATAGTGCGGCTGCCTCCGCGATAATGACCACGGACACGATCAGAAAAGAGGCGGCATGCCAAGTGACTCTCGGGGATGGCACTGTTGTGACGATAGGTGCTATGGCGAAAGGAAGTGGGATGATTTCTCCAGCCATGAGGACACTTCATGCGACGACCCTGAGCTTTGTCACCACTGATGCAGTCCTAGATCATCGGGCCGATATGAGATGGCAGAGCGCATTGGATTGCAGTCTCAATATGATAAACGTGGATGGAGATCAAAGCACGAACGATATTTCAGTCCTGATGGCGAATGGTGCAGCCGGTGGACAGCCTGTTGATGATGACCCAGCCTTTTGGGAAGGAGTGGAATATGTTCTCAAGATCCTCGCGAAATCAATCGTCATCGATGGCGAGGGAGCAACCAAGCTGATCGAGGTAGTTGTCAACGGCGCTGCGAGTGAGAGCGATGCAAAGTTGGCTGCTAAGGCCGTGGTTTCTTCGAACCTTGTAAAAGCTGCTATCTTCGGTGCCGACCCGAACTTCGGCAGGATATTGGCGGCAATAGGCAACTCTGGATGCGAGTTCGATTTGGACAAGATGAGGTTGATGATGTCAAGCAACGGAACTAACACCTCTCTCTTCGAGAATGGTGTCCCTTTGGCATGGAGCGATTCCAGAGTGGAATCCATAGCGAGAAAGATCATGGAGCAAAAGAAGATTACCATAAAACTGGACTTGGGCGTAGGTGAGTTCTCAGCAGAAGCATGGGGATGCGATTTGAGCTACGATTATGTGAAAATCAACTCCCAGTACACAACCTAGGTGAACGAAATGGAAGAGTTCGAGATTGACAAGGAAATGATACCACGGATCAGGAAAATGCGTGGGAAGAAAGTGGTCATTAAGTTCGGGGGGAGCTCTCTGAACGGCAATGGAGACCTGGAGCACTTCTGCAATGACATAGCACTTCTTGTCGACCTCGGCGTGCGTCCCGTGATCGTACATGGTGGCGGCCCGGAGATAAACGCTGAGATGAACAAGCTTGGGATAGATGTGAAGAATATCATGGGGCTCCGAATCACGGATGATCAGACCCTCGAAGTCGTGAAAAATGTCCTTTCAGCGATGAATTCGCACATCGTTGAAGTGTTGAAGATGGCGGGTGTCAAAGCAATTGGGCTGGATGGAGCCGAAAGAAGGACAATAATCTGTAGGAAGAAGGAACCAGTGGAGATAAGCGACCACGAGGGTGAGAAGTTCCTTGTTGATCTCGGCAACGTCGGTGAGATAATCCGCGTCGATCCAGCGATGATCAATCTCCTTTGCGCGAGCAGATTCGTACCAGTGCTGTTCCCTATTTGTAGTGATGAATCGGGGCGTGAGTTGAACGTAAACGCGGACACCGCGGCGGCCAATATCGCAAGAGCGATACATTCGGAGGAAATGGTCCTCGTCACAGATGTCCCGGGCCTTATGGAGAATAATGGGAGTGGTTCGACAGTGATCCACGAGGTTTCGATGATGCAATTGAACACTCTGGTTTCATCTGGAATAATCACTGATGGAATGATCCCGAAAGTAGAAGCATGTAGCTTTGCGATATCGAATGGTGTAAAGATCGCGCACATGGTTTCAGGGAAAGAGCCTCACTCCATTCTAAATCAGCTGATCGGAGGAGTGAACTGTGGAACCAGAATCACTCTGTAGTATGTAGGCTAATCGGATTTCGGAGGAAATTGATGAATTTTGAACAAGTGAAGAAGACCACTGGATCATTTCTATTCCAGAACTACTCGAGGGAGGAGATATGCTTCCAGAAAGGTTATCGAGAGTTCCTTTACGATCTTGACGGAAACGAATTCCTCGATCTCGTCGCTGGAATCGCCGTCAATGCGCTTGGTCACTGTCATCCTGCGATAGTTGACGAGGTCTGCTTGCAGGCCAAGAAGCTGGTCCACGTGTCGAATCTGTATCATGTCAGGGAGCAAGCCGAGTTGGCGGAGATGCTATCTTCGATAACACCGTCATCGCTAAACGTTTCGCTTTTCGTGAACAGTGGCACTGAGGCGAATGAGGCTGCGTTGAAGTTGGCGGTCAAGTATACTGGTAGGTCGAGATTCGTTGCCGCAAAGAACTCCTTTCATGGCAGAACCGCAGGATCATTGTCAGCGACTGGCCAGCCAAAATACCATTCCGGATTTGAGCCTTTGATCATTCCCGGTTTCGATTTCGTCGAATACGGCAATTGCGAGCACTTGAAAAGCGCTGTTAATTCCGACAC
>JBGOWR010000086.1:0-4357 GCA_041478695.1 Thermoplasmata archaeon
AGGACGGGCTTACCCACATCGCCATAACCGACCACTTCGAGACTTCGAAGGTCCCCTCATTGAAGAAGCGTGATCTGAGCAACTACATCTCGACGATAAGGGACCTTGGAAGGAAGTATGAGGGGACCGTAAGGGTTCTCGCTGGCGTCGAGATCGATGCGAATCCCGACCGATGCCGTCTCAAAGAACTGCCTTTCGACATGCTGAACGATCTGGACCTTGTGCTTTTCGAGTACGTCAACGACAAAGCGAACGGCGGCGCGGATCTGAAAGACCTAGATCATATTCTTTCCAATATCTCGGTGCCCAAAGGCCTCGCTCACAACGACATCGAGACCTGCTTCTCTGAGATGGGGCATTCGGAACTTCGCGACATCCTGTGCTCCATGAAGGTCTTCGTCGAATTGAACACTGCTTGCTTGTATAGGAGAGATGGCCTCGCGTTCTACGAGTTGGCAGAGGAGATCATTCAGAAGTTCGATGGGATGGTCGGATTATCGATCGGAACGGACATCCACAGGCAGCTTTCAGAGGTATCGAACGTGCGGAGCGCCCATAGCTTCGTGGAGAGGCTGGGTCTCACGGACAGTCTGATATTCT
Organism: Thermoplasmata archaeon; assembly: GCA_041478695.1. Lineage (GTDB taxonomy): Archaea > Thermoplasmatota > Thermoplasmata > Methanomassiliicoccales > JACIVX01 > JAJRAG01. Next base: position 601 of record JBGOWR010000086.1, read on the forward strand.
GAGAATTGAACATATAGTGCTTAAAGACTAATTCCTGTGACAGAAATATTGGAAAAAGGTTTTAAAGAGAGGTTTCGGGCATCGGTCGGCTCAGAACTGTCCCATCTTCCCGGCCATTAGCTTCAGCCTCTTCACCCTCTCAGCCATCGGCGGGTGGGTGGAGAATATCCGCGAGAACCCGGTAGCACCGAAGGGGTTGACTATCCAGAGAGATGAGGACGCGGGGTTGCCTCTCTGGATCGGTTTCTTGCGGTTGGCAATCTCGAGCTTTTCCAAAGCTCTCGCGAGGCTCAGAGGCCTTCCGATGATCAATGCTCCTTCCTCGTCTGCCTTATACTCTCTGCTCCTTGATATGGCCAGTTGGATCAAGAGAGCGGCGAGAGGCGCGGTTATCGCTACGATGATGATGAGCCATCCTGCTCCGTTGTCCCTCCTGCCGCCGCCGAACATCGATCCGAACCAAAGATACCGAGCGGCGAAGGATATCGCACCAGCCAGCGTGGCCGCGATAGTCATGACGAGTATGTCCCTGTCCTTTATGTGGGCCATCTCATGAGCCAGGACACCTTCCAGCTCATCATCGCTAAGAGTCTTCAGTAATCCCTCCGTCGCAGCGACTACTGCGTTCTTGGGGTTTCTACCGGTCGCGAACGCGTTCGGGGTTTCGGTCGGGACGATCGCCACCTTTGGCATGGGCAGGTTCGCCTTGAAGGCTATCTGCTGGACTATCCGGTACAATCTTGGTGATGCTCTCTCATCGACGATCTTGGCCTTATACGACCAGAGAACGATCTTTGACGAATAGAAGTACGCGATAAGATTGAAAGCTCCGGCCAGGATCAGGAAGAATATCATTCCGGACAGCCAGTCATTCATGAAGAAGAACCCAACTGCCCATCCTATCACGACGAACAGACCGAACATGAACGCAAACAGTAGTGCTGTCCGCGCAATTGCTCCCATTTGTTTCACCTCGTTCCCCTTCAATCATAGAGCCCCTATTTAAGAATTGTTTGACGTATTTGCGACAAAGCCCGCAGGTCGAGCAGGTATGTTGGGACCAGACCTCTGTGTTTGATGACTTCCATTCAATAGAACCATGTCGGGTCGTCTGACAAGCGAGATGCTCGTTCAAGAAGCGACGTAGACTACCCTGCGACCCTTTTGCTCCGCTTTGATCTTGCCCTTCTCAACGAGGTCGTCGATCATCTGAGAGAGCATCTCCTCGTCTATGCCGACAGCACCAGCGAGCTGGTGGAAAGTCTGCCCGCCTTCGACCATGGCAGACTCGACTATCTTGTCCCTGGCCTTCTCGACGCGTCGCTTCGCTTCGGTCTCCACAAGGTCCTTCTCTCTGTCTGCAGCGATCTTCTCTATCTGGAACGTTGCCATAGCGAGCGCGCGCTCCTTGAACTGTTCTACATCCGTCTCGAGCAGAGCAGCCAGCTCGTCCACGTTCGCCCCTATCTCATTCCACTTCTCGAGTCGTCCTTGTGCACTAGACAATGGCAATTCCATATCCTCAGTAGGCTTGCCGAGAGAAGGAACGTACATTATGCCAGAATTCTTCAAAGCTCCGTGCAGCTCCCCGAGCTTGATGTCGAGCTCGGTTTCATTGGCGACCTCCAAAATGAAGGTAGATGTTCCTCTTGCCTTCTGGAAACCATTATCGACGAAGATCTTCTCAACTTCGCTCGGGGACTTGCCCCCGCTGCTGTACTCCACCTTCACGTAGGCCTTCATCTAGAGTCTCCTCGCGCATATCCTCTTTGCAATAATTAAACCTTGGTCTTCGATGTGGATAGAATGATTTTGACCATCCTCGATCGAGATGGAGTTCTCCCAGAACGGCAAAGGAAAATAGTCGGAAGAATGTCTAGTTGACGATGAACGCCGAACTGGAGTTCGTCGTGAGATGGTTCAGGAAATACTACATCGAATCGCCACCGCCCCCTCCCGAAAGGTTCGGGCGCAGGGAATTCGGCTTCATGTTCTTCGATCGAACATACGTTCAGCGCCACATCTCGTTCTCGAAATCAGTGGATTTCAATTCGTTCCTCGTGGAGCAGGTCCCGGCGCACGTCTATTACTCCTCGGCATACTATGAATTTCCAGCAGCGGCGACGATGGAAGAGAAGAAGTGGCTCGGCGCCGACCTGATCTTCGACCTGGATGCCGACCACATCAAAGGCAGCGAGGGTCTGTCCTATGAGGACATGCTCGCAAAGGTGAAGAAAGAGATGATTAGACTCCTCGATGATTTCATCCTAGGCGACCTAGGCTTCAACTCGAACGATGTCAAGGTCGTTTTCTCAGGAGGCAGGGGATACCACGTCCATGTATTCGATCCGCGTGTGACGGGCCTTAAGAGCCATGAGAGGAGGGAGATAGTCGATTACATCACTGGAACCGACCTCGACTTGAACTGGGTTTTCGAGGAGAAGGCGTTTGAAGAGCGCAAGTTCAAGCATACGACCAAGGTTCACAAATCCAGACTCCTCCCGCCTGACGCCTCGACCGGTTGGAGAAGAAGGATGAGGGATGGGATCGAGATGCTCATGCGCGACATGGAAGGTCTCTCTACGCAGGAAGTCAGGAGCAGATATGATGCCGCTGGAGATGCACCAGAAAAGGTCCTGGCTGAGATGATGAATGACCTGTTCCTAAGGCGCGGTGGGAAATGCGGCATGGAGATCATGATCCAGAACGATACGCTCGAGGTGTTCTCGAACCTGAGGAGCCAGGCCCTATTCCTGAAGATAGTGGAAGGGGACGTCAAGCGCTCGTTGGAAGGACAAGTCGACGAGCCGGTCACGAGCGACATCAAGAGGCTCATAAGGTTGCCGCGATCCCTCCACGGGAAGACTGGTTTGAGGGTGGTGCCAATGAGCAGGGACGATCTGGATGAGTTCGACCCGCTGAGAGATGCCGTGCCTGAGATATTCCCCGACGACCCAGTGACGGTGAATCTCGAGAATAGGGTCGACGTCCGCCTTCGCGGGGAACATTTCTCTCTGCAGGGGACCGTTGAAGTGCCGACATACGCCGCCGTTTTCCTCCTCTGCAGGAGGAATGCGACCGTTCCAGTAGACCCGAGGAACTGAAAACTTCCTTCCCGGTCATCGTTTCTGGCCTTTGGGAATCATGCGGAAAAGTATTTATGTTGACCTAGTCATTTTTCGCTTCGAAATCAAATGGAAGGCGGCAGGGTGGCGTTGGAGGGTGGATGGCGGCTCGAGCGCATCCGCCGCATGAAGCTCTATTTGTACATCATCCAGATAGTTGTGGTAATCGCCATAACAGCATTCCTGATTGTCATAGGGAAGGGCTTCTCCCTCAAACCGTTCTATCTTCCGGTCAACTCGTTCATCTTCTTCGTGCTGCTGATGGGATTAGTCATCGGAGCTGAGAGCTTCTTCTTCAGGGTGCTGGAGATAAGACTCTCACAGAGCGCCAGCTCAAAGTACTACATGGCGAAGAAGTTCACGAGAAGGGCGATAATCATAATCGCTATCTCGGTCGTGATCGTAGTCCTGCTCTGGGTTCCGTTCATATCACAGGCCATCGAGGACCAGCTAAGCGACGCCGGCAATGTCGGAAGTGTCAAGGACTTCGCCAACAAAGACCCCCTCGGGATTACGGGCGTCGATAGAATCACGATCAGAAGCATCGGGAAGACGGCCAACGTTTACGTCGTGACGGAAGCCAATTACGTTGACAACAAGAACAACATGAGCTATCTGGCGGGCCACAGAAT
>JBGOWR010000153.1:0-3151 GCA_041478695.1 Thermoplasmata archaeon
CCACACTTCTGTCGGTCAGGTCATCAAGTTTGATGACCTCGATCGGAACTATGTCTGAGAGGTTAACACCCATGTCATCATCACATATTGAACCGTCCTCGGATATACTTTCTTGGTGATATCGAGAGCATGCTTAATTACTTCAAATCACATTCTGGCACGATGACCGGGGAATATGGTTTCCAAGGCAAGAAGCCGGTGAGCGAGGGCCAGGTCTATACACTGAAGATAACGGACATTGGTTCCCTAGGGGACGGCATAGCCAAGGTCGAAGGAATGATCATTTTCGTACCGGACACAAAGATCGGCCAGGAAGTAAGGGTCAAGATAGTCAGGATTGTGAGAAGGGCGGCCTTTGGAGAGGTCGTCCAATGAATCTGATATTCAATCTTTTGTGTAAGGAAGATACAGCACAAGAGTGCCAAAGCCTATCCAGACCAGCAGGGCAATTACAGCAAATACATTCGATCCGAGATAGACAGCCGCCGCGAGAAGCATGAGCGGGAAGATTACTGTTATGAGAATCAGGAAACTCCGGCTTGTGAACCCATTCATCTTGCCACTCAGGGCGGAATGAGAGGAAGCGTTTATGAATCTTTCCCATAGCGAGCTTATGTGTTCGGACACACAGATGTGCTCTTTCATGCGAACTTGTGCCAGTCTGCGATTTCCTTCCGAAGGTCCGGGCAATTGAATAGAGCGCTTCCTGCCGCAAGCACGGTCGCTCCTGCTTCGACCGCCATTCTTCCGGTTTTCGAGTTTATGCCTCCGTCGACTTCGATTTCCACGTCCAGCTTATTCGCATCTACATAGTCCCTTGCTTCCCTGATCTTCGACAGGACCTCTGGAATGAACTCTTGCCCTGCAAAACCAGGATAGACGCTCATGATAAGCAATAGGTCTATGTCCCCCATGTGAGGCTCGACCCTTTCAAATGCGGTATCTGGATTAAGAGTCAGTCCCGCTCTCTTTCCAAGCGATCTTATCCTTCTTAGAGCGGGTCGTACATCGTCCGTCGCCTCGATGTGCAGAGTGATTATGTCAGAACCTGCTTCGGCGAATGCCTCCAAGTATTTCTCCGGGTTTAGTATCATCAGATGGACATCGAATGGGATCGAGGAACACTTTCGTGCTTGGCGCACGACGACAGGACCGATGGTGATATTCGGCACGAAGTTACCATCCATCACATCTACATGAATCCAATCTGCGCCAGCACGCTCGAGCCTCCTGATCTCGTCTCCCAGTCTGGAGAAGTCGGCGGACAAGATGGATGGGGCTATCTTGATCATCCAGTTGGCATATTGAATACTCGAATAATAATACTTCGCTGAATCCTCCATCATAGATGAGCAGGTCTGGCACCTAATCGTCCCAAGGTTTAGAAAAGGTTCATAATATGCAAGGAACATGACTGGGAACATGGAAGGAAGACGCGATGCTCCCAATGCGAAAGCATGTGACGTCACCGGTTGCGGAAAGGAATCAGAGCGCTCTGTGTCGGCCAAGCTGGCGACGATGGCTGGTCTTGAATACGACGATTCTCTGAGAAGAGTCCACTTATGCAAGGACCATTACAGGAGGCTCAAGAAGGAGACGAAGGAGCTCAGGGAGATCGAGTCTCTCGGTCGGTGAAAGACCAGAAAAGGTTAAGAGCGGCAAGCATTTTTCGCACATAATGAGAGCCTCCACCATTCAGATGCTTTCAAACGCAGGGCTCGCCGGTGCATCTCTGCTCATCCCTAATCTCGCAAGAGATGAGTTCGGATCGAATGCTGTGGAGATCGGTCTCATCGTCGCCTCGTACAACACTGCGATCTTCGTTTCTTCATATATATTTGGAAGAGCTTCGGACGTTTACGGTCGTCGACTCATTCTTATCGTTGGCCTATTCCTTTCGTCTATCGCATGTCTCATTAACATCTTTGCCTTCGACACTTTCAGTCTAGCAGTTGTCAGAATTCTAGTAGGAATATGTGCTGGAATGTTTCCATCAGCTCTGATAGCATATGTGTATGAATCGAGCCAGAAGATTGGCAAGTTCACTTCGTATGGAAGTCTGGGGTTCGGATTGGGTGTTTTCGTCGCGGGCTTCGTCGGCATATACTACCAGATATTCCTTCTCAGCGCAGCATTGCTCGCAGCTTCATTTGCCATATCGCTGTACCTCCCTTTCGGAAAAGAGACTCTTCACAAGGTTGCAATGTTCCCTCGAACAATAATCAAACGGAACTTTCCAGTCTATTTTTCGGTAATGCTCAGGCATACTGGCGCAAACATGATCTGGGTGACATATCCTTTATTCCTCTCGGACCTAGGGGCCGATCCATTCTTCATTGGGGGAATATACGCCATCAACGCCGTGGGACAATTCTTCGTGATGCAGCTGCTGGACCGATTCAATTCATCAGCCCTTGTCGCCTTCGGTTTCATCTTTTCGGCCATAACGTTCCCTTCATACACTCTGGCGGTGGTCTACTGGCAGATCATTCCGGCTCAGATCGTTCTCGCCGCCGCTTGGTCTTGTCTTTACGTGGGATCAATGAAATACGTGATGGAGAAAAACAAAGAGAAAGGGACCGCGATCGGCATGTTCAATTCAGTACTGGCAATCTCAGCGATCATCGGTGCGGTGCTCGGCGGGGCGATCTCATTTGCATTTGGCTATCACGGTGCAATGTACTTCGCGACCGGACTTGCGGTGCTCGGTCTGGTGATCTTCGCTCTCAGTGACAGCTGGATGAGAAAGAGAATCAGCAAAGGATTTATCCACGGCGACCAATAGATGACACGTGCGGCTCGTATTTCTGGGAACGGGAGGAAGCGTACCTTCTCCAAACAGGAACGTAAGCGCGACAGCTCTTCAGGTAGGATCGGAGATACTGTTGTTCGATTGCGGGGAGGGGACGCAGCGTCAATTCATGCTTTCCGATGCCTCATTCATGAAAGTCGAGAAGGTCTTCATCACTCACTTCCATGCCGATCACTTTCTTGGCATTCCAGGCATGATTCAGTCGATGAACTTCAGCGGGAGAGACAGATCTCTTGAGGTCTACGGTCCACCTGGTATGATCGATATCATGAGGAATCTTCTTCGGGTCGGATACTTCTCCCCGAACTTCGACATACATGTACATGAGGTCACCGGAGG
>JBGOWR010000119.1:0-3749 GCA_041478695.1 Thermoplasmata archaeon
CATCGAGGTCTGTCGCGTGCTCAAGGTGTCTCCGCTGCCGATAGTCATAGCGGAGATATGCTCTGCGAACATCGGCGGGAGCGCGACCATGGTGGGAGACCCGCCGAACGTGATCATAGGCACGGCGCTCAACCTCACGTTCTCCGACTTCGTGACCCACACCGCTCCAATCGCCATGATAGCTTTCTCCGTCAACCTGGTCGTGTTCGCCGTCCTGCACCGACGCCTATTCGAGAACAGGCACGTCGACTTCGAGAAAACGGTTGAGGAGTTCAAGGATGTCGACGCGTTCGGAGCGGTCACCGACGTCAGGCTCATGAGAATGGCATTGTCAGTGTTCGCGTTCATCGTCACTCTCCTAGTGATGCATGACTCGCTCGACATGCATGTCTCGTATGTAGCGATCCTCGGCGCCTCGATGGTGATATTATTCGCCCGTAGAAAGATGGACGATTTGATCGACAAGATAGATTGGCACACGATAGTCTTCCTTGCGGGCCTATTCGTGATGGTCGGCGGAATAGAGAAGACCGGGCTTCTTGCGGACTTCGCCAATGGGCTGGTGGGTCTGTCCGGTGACAACGTTTTGGTGTTCGCATTCCTCCTTTTCTGGGTCTCCGCTGCTCTTGGAGCCCTGCTGGACAATATTCCATTCGCCGCGGCGATGGTACCGGTGATCCCAGCTCTCGCAGCGCAGACCGGGGTCCCGGTCGACTCCATCGCATACACGACGACGCTTGGCTGCAATATCGCTGGCAACATGACGCCGATCGGCGCCTCCGCGAACGTCGTAGGACTTGCGATAGCTAGCAAGAAGAACGTGGAATGGTCCTGGAAAGAATACTGCAAGGCAAGCATCCCAATGACAATGGCCAGCCTCATAGTGGCCAGCATTCTCATGCTGATCCTCCTCTATTAGTCAATGCAAGACATCATCCAATATCCTGATTCATCGTTTGGACACTCGATGCTATGACCATTTGGACGGTGACGGACCTGGACCATAAGATTCAAAAGAACGCGCTCAATCGCTCTCGCTCACAAAGGAGCACAGGCATAATGGCCAGGCGATCCATCATGATCATTGGGGCGGGGATAGCGGGGCTGTCCGCCGCGGCCATCTCCGGAAGGCGCTTGGTGAAGAAGTTGTGCAAAGAGGACAGGAAACGATTCTTGACCGACTAGATACCTGTCGATTCGACCATCGTAAGACACTTAAGCATCCATCATGTTTGACGAGTGAACAACAGGGAGAGGATATCATGGGTTCGAAGCACTTCACGGCAAAAGAGGCGAGGATGATCGGTGAGAAGCTCGACGTGGACTGGAGCAATTTCGATGTCGAGCAATTCCGAATGGGAATGGACGTCGAACTTGAGCATGGCAAGATAAGCCCTGCGACCAACGTGACCGACGATGATCCGATAATGACCGGCAAGATCGCGTTGGCACATCTGAACGAGTTCCCTGATTACTACACTCGACTTGATAAGCTGGAGAAGGAAGCTGAGCAGGCTTTGAGGAAGAAGCGTAAGTAGTCTCGATCTACTTTGATCACCTGCCCGCGTGCACTGGCTCCGAAAGGCCATATTGCTCACGTTCATATCGATGTAGATTCCATCTTTCGAGAGAAGGAGACTGGTCATCGAGGTGTCGGATTCGTCCTCGTATAGTGCTCGGGGTCCTCGACCACGGTCAGCTCGTTCCCGTCAGGATCGAGGAAGATCGCCATGAGTCCGCCCCACTGCTGCCTCTGCGGTTTTAGCTTGAATTCCACTCCCTCGTCCACCAATCTACGATGAAGCTCGTAGATGTTGTCCGTCTCGAACACGATGCCGGTGTCTCCGCCGGGCTGCCGTTTGTCGTGGATTGAGGGGACGTAGAGAGCGAGCTTCTCGTGCGGCTCTTCCCTACCGAGCTCGATCCAGTTGTTCTCCCTCGAATCGAGTTGGACTGGAAGACCGAGGACCTCGGTGTAGAACTCGAGCGCATCGTTGAGGTTCGAGACCGGAACGGCGGTCATCCATACCCGCGTCAGCTTTCCCTTGTCAAGATGATCGATCTCGCCTCCCATCGGATCTCCTATTGGCATGGATATCAAATCGATTCTCCACCTATTTGCTTCTTGAGTTGGAGGACCGAGAGAATCGCGATCCCTTTGCAGCTCCCCCGCGATTCTGCCATATGATCGTCATATCCGGCGACCTGAAAATGTCGGCCTCGAGGTCATTCTCGGGGATGATGCTTCAACAAGTGCCCTCATATCTAATTTTGTCTCAATTGAAGGGTTCTTATCCAGCAGAACTGGACGAGCGTCTATCATAATGGCATTTTGCTGTACTTTTGACATCCGATTTTCGCCGAAAAGCAGAAAAATTTAAATACTCAACTTGTCTAGATATTAGGAGCCGAAGGGGGTGCGGTGGAGGAGAGTTGTCCGAGACTATCTACAGGATAACTGGAAACAGGATCGATGAGATCCAAATGGAGGATCTGATTCAGAAGTCCATTTTTGTCGGCAGAAGCGACTCTGGGAGAGTCGTCGAGGCATTATCGGGGATAACACCGCTTAGGATCGTGTCATTGCTTCGGAAGAACTACATGACAATAGAGAAGATCTCGACTCTATTGTCGATACCAAAGGTCACCTGCTACAAGCAGGTAAGTAGACTGAAGTGCGCAGGGGTCATCTCGAAAGGCCCTGGCATCCGCACTTCCACTCACGGAATATCATCTTTGTACACATCCGCCCTAGAGTCTTATTCTGTCACTGTCTCCACTGAGCAAGTCGAGGCCACCATCAACTGGAAGGACGGCACCAAAGACGTCTTTGAATTCGACTAGTTAGACGGTCTATTTTCCGTCGAGGGACGTTGTCCCTAGAAATTCCCTCCCAATAGGAGCGACCGCAAGAACAAATACAACAGAGTTCTTGATGACGCCAATCACTCCCCGTTGAAGCTAGATAATCCAAAAGATTTATTAGGGATATTAACGATTGCTAATCCGCAAAGCACTACCCGATCAGAATTCCCCACCAACTTCCTTTAGTTTGCTCCCCGTGCTTATGCTATTGATCGGGTAAGGCCGCAGAGAAGGGGGGAGGCTTGCGGCCAGGCTTTGCCTCCTTTTCACGATCATCAATCGATCTCGGGTTGCCTGATCGATCGGTACGTCTGCTGAGTCCATCGACGGAGTCGTCGGATTCGACCGGCTAGCTCGAAATGCCTTTGGTCCCAATCGTCCGGGCGGTCGTGCTTCTAATTGCTTCTTCTTCGAAAACGCCTGTCGTAGACGAAAACTCCGACCGCGGCAGCGAAAGCGGCAACGTAGAAGATGAGAAGCCAGGATCCGTAGGTGATGACCTGGAACGTGATCGATCTCTCCGCGAAGTTCCCAGCGTTGTCGAACACGCGCACCGTGAGGACATGCGTTCCTGCTTCCAGATTCCTAAGGACGATCCACGTTCCGTTCTCGACGTATCTGAAAGTGCCGTTGTCAAGACTGTACATGACGAGCCCGACCCCACTACCGACATCTTGGGTCAGCCAGGTCATGTTCAATGTCGAGTACTTGAAGGAGGTGTCGTTCTGAATCGTGAACGCTAGGAACGGAGGCTGCGTGTCTATTATGAACACGAGAGAGCCGTCGGCGAAGTTCCCGACCCTGTCGAACGCACGGACCGTGAGTATATGGGTCGACTCCGAGAGGCCTGAGAGGTTCACCGAGGTGGCGTTCCCGACCGATGC
>JBGOWR010000024.1:0-8562 GCA_041478695.1 Thermoplasmata archaeon
AAGATCCTAGTGTCGTTCGGTTCCTGCGCATGCTTCGGAGGAGTCCCCGGACTGGCGAACGTAACGAACAGGGAAGATCTCATGGACTATGTCTACAACCAGACATTCTCCTCCGTGAACGAAGAAGGCACGATCCCGCTCCATGTGACAAAAGCGCCGGAGGGAGATCTCGAGCTCCCAATCCTCTATGACACGGTCCTGATGCTCGAGGACGTGGTCGACGTCGATTACTTCATGCCGGGCTGTCCTCCCACGGTCGACCAGATAAATCAGTTCCTGGGAATCGTCACCGCTCACCTGACCACCGGATCTCCTCTTCCACCCAAAGGCGCCGTCCTGGCATCGGACAAGACGCTGTGTGATGAGTGTGGAAGGAAGAAGCAGGTCAAGTCCATCGAGAAGATATATCTTCCATTCGAGATCGACATCGACCCGACAAAGTGCATGCTCGAGCAGGGGGTCATCTGCATTGGACCTGCGACGAGGGCAGGATGCGGAGCGAAATGCCTGAACGGCAACCAGCCCTGCAGAGGGTGCATGGGTCCCACTTCAGCTGTGATGGACCAGGGCGGCAGCATGCTTAGCGCTCTGGCATCGATATTCAAGATCTCGGACAAGGAGAGCCTGCTCAGCGAGGATGAAATCATCACGCTCATGTCCCAGGTCAAAGATCCACTGGGCACATTTTATGCCTTTACGATGCCCAAATCAATAATCAAAAGGAAAGTCAAGGAGAGGAAGAAAGGAGCTGTGAAACAATGAGCCCCGAGATAACGGATCAGACTCATAAGACCAAAGAGAAGCGCATCACGATTGATCCCATCACACGATTGGAAGGTCACGGTAAGATCGAGATATTCCTCGACGATTCGGGCAATGTTCGGAACGCCTACTGGCAGGTGCCAGAGCTTAGGGGCTTCGAGAAATTTTGCATTGGTAGGTCCGTCGACGAGCTGAACAAGCTCACCGCCAGACTATGTGGAGTATGTCCAGGGGCGCATCACATGGCTTCCACAAAGGCGTTGGATGGTGTTTATGACGCGGACCCACCCGACGCTGCAAAGAAACTGAGGGAGCTGTTCTACTCCGCCCATTATGTTCACAGTCATATAGCACACTTCTATGCTCTGGCGGGACCCGACTTCGTGGTCGGACCGGCGGCACCGGCCGCAAAGAGGAACATCCTTGGGGTCGTGGACGCAGTGGGAGTGAAGATCGGCGGAGAGGTCATCAAGCACCGGTCCTACGCGCAGAAGATCCAGGAAATGCTTGGAGGCAAAGCAACGCATCCTGTCTGCGGCATACCCGGAGGTATGTCGAAGCCATTGAGCGAGGATGAAAGAGTGGAAGTCGAGAAAATGGCGAAATCCTGTGTGGAGTTCTCGAAGTTCACTAACAAGGTGTTCGAGGACATCGTGCTCAAGAACCCGGACTACATGGCGTTGATTACCAATCCTGACATATTCTATCACGAAACATACTACATGGGCATGGTCGATCGGGACAACAAGATCAACTTCTATGATGGGATGCTGAGGGTCGTGGACCCGAAGGGCAACGAGACCTACAAGTTCGAGCCGAGCGACTATTTGGACTATATTGCTGAGCATGTCGAGCCATGGAGCTATGAGAAGTTCTGCTACTTGGCTAAGAAAGGCTGGAAGGGGCTCGTCGACGGCGTCGATAGCAGCATATACAGAGCAGCACCGCTCGCTAGGATCAATGTCTCTAGTGGCTTCACGACCCCGCTCGCCCAAGCAGAGTACGAGAAAATGATCGGGTTCTTCCGCGATGCCGGAGTCAAGGGACCGATTCACCACACTCAGATCTATCACTGGGCAAGAGTCATCGAATTGATCTACGCCGCAGAGAGGTTGCTTGAACTAGCTCAAGATCCGGAGATCACTAGCAAGGATATCAAGACCCGGGTCAAGACCCCAGGCGAGGGCGTTGGCTGCGTAGAAGCGCCGAGAGGTACGCTCATCCACCACTATGTCTCGGACGAGAATGGCATTACTAAGGACGTGAACCTGATCGTCGGCACTACGAACAACAACGCTGCGATCAATATGAGCGTGAGGAAAGCGGCTCATGCCCTGATAAAGAACTGGGAGATATCGCCAGGATTGTTGAACACGATAGAGATGGCTTACCGCGCGTATGACCCGTGCAACTCCTGCGCGACGCACACACTGCCTGGACAGATGCCGATGCTGGTGAACATAAGACGTTCCGACGGGTCGATCTTCAAGGTGCTCACGAACCCCTGAGTCTGATGAGTCACGTTCGTCCCGCAGCTCATTCGAGCTTCGATGTCAGATCTTCCAAGAATGCGCAAACGATATGAATGGAACCAGTAATGGTCATTGTAAGGTGTAAGAATGCATGAGGCTGTCAGGATTGTCGCGGAGCTAATGGCGTTATCTGCCAAGACCGCTCCAAAGGGACTAGGCAAGGATTTCATCGACATCATTGTGGTCACGGGCCCGGAGCTCAAGAAGCTCGGGGAGACGATGATCAAAATGTCGAAGGAGAGGAACGAACCCGGGTTCGCAAGGGACGGGAAGAATGTATTGGATTCAATGGGCGTCGTTCTACTGGGCCTGCGTGATCATCCGCCCAATGGCGTCGATTGCGCGGCCTGTGGAATGACATGTCAGCAGATGAAGAGAAGCAATCTTGAAGGAGCTTTCGTTGGCCCGAACTGCATGTTCAGGCTACTGGACCTCGGAATCGCGATCGGTTCCGCCGTAAAGACGGCGAGCCTTCACAATGTTGACAATAGGGTCATGTATCGGGTTGGGGTCGCAGCAAGGGAAGCAGGTCTCATGAAGTCTCGGGTCATAATTGGAATTCCGCTTAGCGCCACTACGAAGAGCGTCTACTTCGATCGTTGAACGATCAGACTCTTGACGGTCCCGAGGCATACACCATCGACAAGGTAGACCTCGGCCCGATCGATGTCGACCATGTCGTTTGAGAACAATGGTCCCAATAGCTTCCTGCCCTTCAAGTTGACAGGAGATCCTCCGAGGATCCGATTTAGAGCGGGAACGACTATCAACTCGCTAGGCAGTTCCGTATATCTCTGATGTGCTCTTTCTCTCACCTCACATCTCAACCAGCAACGTTCCGCAGAGATGTTGCCAAGTCCCTCCTTAAATGCAACGGTCGGGTGATTGTGTGCCAACACCACGATCTTTCTTGACATCACCTGGGACGACGGCCAGGTGTGTCCATGAGCAAAGCCGATGTCACCTAAAGTGAAACCTGTTGAAGGATGGACATCGACCCCTTCAGGAATGAGCTCTTCGATCTGGCCATCGTGGTTTCCTCGAACTATGTCGACCTTGTCATATACTCTCTTCATCGCTCGCAAGAATCTGGGGATCTCCGAATACTCCTGTTTCGTTGATCCTGGCACCTTGTGCTTGATGTCCCCTAGAAGAATGAGTCTATCGTGTTCGTTCTTTACCGAACGCAGCTCCCTTTCCATCCTGAACGTCTGACTTGGAACGTGTATGCCCTTAGACCTCAGTTCGTCCTCTATCCCGATGTGCAGGTCCCCGGCACACACGATCTTTGATCCATTACCGATGTGAAGTATTGGATGATCCGTGATCGGAAGCACATTCATTCCATGTCCCGTCCATATTGAAGCATCTCAGAGCTAACCAATCGTGCAAGAAAAAGGTTGTGGCCCGTATAACCTAGAATCCATGTCTCAATCTCTCTCCAAGAAATGATGGAAGACCGACACTCTGGACTTTCTTCTCCACGATCTCGACATCATAGCTGACTCTGCGAATCTGGAAATCGCCCGTATCGCTGTCAAAAAGGACGTAGTTGGCTCGCGGATCCCCGTCTCTCGGCTGACCGACCGAACCGGAGTTGACTATCATTCCGTTGTCGAATCTTTTGATGAAAGGCATGTGAGTATGACCAACTATCAGGATGCTGCACTCGCACATCTCAAGAAGTTCTCTTCCCGCGTCAACCTCATAGAGATACTCGTCATCATCGCGAGGCGATCCGTGGTAGATGCCACACAGGTGAGTTCCAATTCTCATGAACGATCTTGACTTGAGGTCTTTCAGATAATCCACCCCGTCGGCCGCGATGTTCTTGGATGTCCAGAGTACCGCCTCAGCGGCCATCTTGTTCATGCCCACTGGGTTGAACCTGATCACTGCCTTGTCATGGTTACCCAGGATCGATTGGATGTTCCTGGACTTGAAGCGCTCGATCGTCTCATTGGGATAGGGATTGTAACCGACTATGTCCCCGGCGTTAAGGATAAGTCCGACACCAATACTGTCGACATCGGCGAGGACAGCATCAAGCGCGATTATGTTGGAATGAACATCAGAGATGAGGGCAATCTTCACGTTGATTGAGTTAGCCTCATTGCCTATTTAAACCTCTCAAGAAATCGCTTTAACACCACGGAGATCTCATCAATCACATCGGTTGCTAGCAGACTGAATCCGAGCTTTGCGAACGCGAGATCCCCCGCGAATCCATTCGTGAATGCGGAGATCCTCGCCGCATCGAACGGATCGACCCCTTTGGACATCAGACCGACCACCAGGCCTGCCAGAACATCTCCAGTTCCACCAACGCTCATGGCCGCGTTCCCAGTCCGATTGAGCTTGACCGTTTCTCCATTTGAGACGACATCTATCCGGCCCTTCAAGAGAACAGTCATTCCGATCCTCTTGGCGAACACCTTCACCAGCTCCGCCCTGGATTCATAGTCCGCTGGCAGAATCAAACCCGATATGGCCTTGAACTCCATCGCGTGAGGTGTCACGACCCCTATCTTGCCGTCCAGCACATCTACTCCCTTTGATATGGCCCCGAGGCCATCAGCATCGATCACCATCGGCTTATTGCACACTCTGACGAATTTCCGTATGGTCCTGTGCGTTTCAGGATCGTCGCCTGCTCCTGGACCGATCAACACCGCATCGACTTTTTCAGTGAGCGATCTAAGGACATCCAAGTCCTCATCAACCAAACTATCCGAGTTGAGTCTATGAACGATGAAGTTCGGAGAATAGGAAGCGATCGGCACATAGCTCATAGCTGGCGTAGCAATGTGAACTAGGTCCACTCCGATTCTGTAAGCAGAGAGGCCGGCCAATGCTGGCGCTCCCGTATAAGGACCGCCCCCGATCACCAACACCCTGCCGTTGTCACCCTTATGCGAATCACTCCCTGGTATTGGATAATAAACAAACTCTCCAGGGCCGACGAATTTCACCGCGTCCGACGGTACTCCGATGTCCACAACGACAATCTCGCCTGAGTTCCTTCTGTCCATACCCATCTTGGTGTCATGGAATGTGACCGTGAAATCGGGTCTGATGCAGACATCCTTACCAAGTCCCGAGGGAATGTCGATCGACACTATTCTCGAGGACGATGAGTTGATTCTCTCGATTAGGGTCCTGTATGGTTCCTCCACCTCACCATGAATCCCTATCCCAAGCAATGCATCGACAACGATGTCAAATTGTTTCAGTTCTGAGTCCTCTGCGGGCAGAGAAAT
Source organism: Thermoplasmata archaeon (assembly GCA_041478695.1). Lineage (GTDB taxonomy): Archaea > Thermoplasmatota > Thermoplasmata > Methanomassiliicoccales > JACIVX01 > JAJRAG01. The sequence continues at coordinate 5,555 of JBGOWR010000024.1, forward strand.
GTCAGCGGTCTTCTCGAAGTTCCTCCTCGCAAGCTCTGTTTTGATATTCTGGCGGGGCTTTGCCATCAGGACCTGGACCTTGTTTCTATCCCTCAGATATCTCGCGGCTACGAAACCGTCCCCTCCATTATTGCCAGTCCCGCAGAATATCCCAATCCTCTTTCCCTTCCCGAACCGCCCCTCTGTGAACTCGGCCACGGATCGTCCTGCATTCTCCATCAGGACCTCGATGGACATTCCCAGATACTCAGAGTTAATGTCTAGTACCTTGACCTCTTGGTGGGACAGCATGTTGTTTATATCGTTGCCTTTTCATATAACCCTTCGGTCTCATCGCATTTCACAACAGTTTTATACTGGTATCATAATCGACTAAAAACACAAATAGATAGGAAAAGGGAGCAAGTTGAGCGATATTAAGAGACTGGTTCTGGATGTTCTGAAACCTCATCATCCGTCGATCATCGAATTGTCCAAACGTCTCGGTCTTCTCAATGGGGTCACCGGTGTGAACTGCACTCTTGAGGAGGTCGACCAGGAGACTGAGAGCATCAAGATAACGATTGAGGGAACGGCTATCGATTTCGCCCAGGTGGAACAAGCGATTACGGAATCTGGTGCTGTGATTCATTCCGTTGATAGCGTTTCTGCTGGAAAAAAGATCGTGGAAGAGGTAGAGACTCCTCAGGATCGCTGACCTTTCGATATCTCCTGGCCTATCTTGGCCAGAAGCTCTGATTTCTTCATTGTCTTTTCCGCGAGGACCCTTCCCTTGTGACCATGCCAGTTGGACGGGTAAGATTTCTCACTTTAGATCTTGTGCTCTATCCCCAATTTCTCCAATGCCTTCGATATGACCTCGACGTTAGGTTCACTGATCGCCAGGTTCTTCTTCACTTTTCGGCCTTGGTCTCTGCTCCTTCTGACGTCGAAATACTCTGGCCAGAGCACCCAAGCCTTATCTTCGTCAAGGGCCATGTGAAAAGTAACAAGGGGCCAGTATAAAAAGATTGGCCGTTTATTTGATCAAGACAGCGTTTATGGCTCCGTCCTTTCCGGGTCTTGAGGTGACCTTAGCCAGACCTATCTCGGTCTGTATCGTGGCTCCTTTGTTGATGATGCTCCGTTGGACGTAGTGCGGATTGGCAGGGTTTTCCTTGACGGTAAGAATCTTCACCTTCTGACCTTTGTTCGTGACAGGATCGATGACATTCGCATAATTCGCCGCGAGCATCTTGGTCTTCTCTCCGCCGCCCATTGTTCTGACGTTGGTCAATCGCTCTTCTCCCAGATGCGTGGGCTGAGCTTCGGTTCCGATCTCGAATCGTCTTTTCTTCCTACTCAAGCGGAGTCTTCCGCCGGAAGGCTTCCTTCCTTTTCTTCCCTGCCAAAGGGCCATTTAATATCCTCGGCAGACTAAAAAGGAAGGTCATATAAAAAGATTTCAGTACTCTACGAGCCTGTCGAGCAACCTCGCTTGGATTCTTCCATTTATGTTCAGAATCGCCGCCCTCGCGTCCTTCGCCGCTCCTGGGTTAAGGAAGAGGGTTCCATCTTCTATCACAATGCCTGGAGCCTCATGGATATGTCCAGACAGAACCGCCTTTGGGCGGAACTCATTCACTATTCTCCTGATCGCGATCGAACCTGTCTGCTTACCAGAGAATGACAGGTCGTTAATCCCAGCTGGAGGTGCGTGGGTGATAAGGATCGCGTCCCTTTCCATCAGCGGTTTCAAGGAGCGTTCGATCTCCTCTTCACTGAGTTCGTAGGGCGTGCCAAAGAGCGTAGGGTTTGAACCTCCCATACCGATAAATGTGTATTCTCCGACCTTCATTTTCTTCTTATGAAGACATATAGCCGTCTTCTCGATCCACTCGATGACGCTCGGCGGATCGCAATTGCCCGGGATCGCATAAACTGGTTGTCTAATCTGTCCGAGGAAATGGCCGGCCCATTCCGGAGGACCGAATCTTGTGATGTCCCCAAGCACTATGGTGCCATCCACCTTGAGATCCGAAGCAATGCGATTCACCCATTCGATAACCCTCTCCCTACCGTGAACGTCAGAGATCACCAGGAACATCATCGGAACGCACTCGGCTGATTAATGTCAGGCGAATAGATTAGCTTTTCCGGACTCCTTCGGAATAGCCCATACGTCAACTCATATTATCCCAAAGTTCAGATTCTGAAATACAAGGAGGTAAGAGATTCCAAATCCCAGAAGGGTCCCGCCGTTCAGCAGCGGAAGGCCTGCTTGAGGCCTGCCTGTGAGGACATATCTCATTAGGGCGGTGAAGCCAAGAACTCCGCCCATCATAGCTCCGAGTGCCACCAGAATATTGGCGCCGTCTATGCCATTGATCGTCGATGGAAGGAAGATGAAAGTGGATACCACTAGTATGCCAGGAATGACTGCATCTCCGACACCCATGAACATCGCTTCCCTTTCTTTACTGTTCGCCGTGATGTCCTTTTCTTTCAGACTAGACATAGAGAATCCGCGGCTTTTTGGAACAACGAATAGCACGGGCAGATTCAGAGGTGCCACTCCACCGGCGAGTGTGACCATGTGCTTTGTCCAGTAAACTGAGATTGCGTCGTACAGTGCAAGGATGACGAGAAGCACGATCGCCGGGAATATCCCGAGCGACATTCCAAGCACGACCGTCACGCCAATTGCCGCAAGAAATGCGACCAAATCGATCGTGTACCATTCCGGCCTAATGAGAACGGCGCCCATCAGCAGAGCGCTTATCGCTATCGAGATGACGAAATCTATGAGAATATCTTGGACGACGGCATACATGATTGGCAGAAAGACGAAAACGAGCGTGATAGCCATCGCACCCATGAAAATACCTCTTAGCATGCTCTTTCTGCCAAACTTGATCAGAACGAGGACGACAATTGTGATGGCTATAATCATGATAAAGTAGATCACTGGGTTGATCGGGTCGTTGACGTCCTCGAACGCCCGGTAGTCCGAGGGGAACACAGGAACG
>JBGOWR010000171.1:0-2909 GCA_041478695.1 Thermoplasmata archaeon
ATATCAGTTCGAAGGCGTCGTCGACAAACTGGGATATAAGTTCTCTCCGGACGGAGAACTTGTGAATGACCTACTTGACGCAGAGGTCCAACTAGAGAAGCGCTTTGGCTCACCATATTGTCCTTGTCAAGGAAGGACGAGCAAGAGGAGCGATGATATGTTGATCGTTTGCCCGTGCATCCCGTTTCACAGGAAGCACTATGACGCGATGAAACGATGCTGGTGTGGACTGTACGTGCACAAAGATGTCGAAGATCCCAACAAGCTGATCCAGGTCCCCATGAGCGAGATGAGGATGTAATGGCATGTTTGTCAAGATGGCGAAGGAAGAGGATCTCGTCAATGGAGGTCTAATGCTCATTGAAGGAAATGGGAAAGAGGCGGTCCTCTGCAACTACGAAGGGACGTTCTTCGCTATTGAGCGACGCTGCGGTCACATGAATGCCCCGCTCGAGAAGGGGACTTTGACCGGCTACATCCTGACCTGCCCAATGCATAGCGCTCAGTTCAGCATCATCACAGGCGAGGCACTTAGCGACCCTGTCCCAGCAGCTCAGACCCAGGTTTCAGCAGATCAAAGGACGGAAGCGGTTACAGGATACTTGGCAACGCTGATGTCAAGAATCAGAACGGAGAACATTAAGACCTTCCCTTTAAAGGTTGAGAATGGATGGATTTTCGTCGATCTATGAGCGCATTTACTGATCAAAATATCTCCATGTTCGCTGTGGAGACTCGAGCATAATTATGTGCCCACTATTCTTCTCTAATAGAGAACAGTGGCGCTCCTGGCTAGAAAGGAATCACAGCTCCAAGAAGGAGGTCTGGCTTCTTTTTCACAAGAAGAGGACGGGCAGACCGGGACTCAGCCTTAACGAGGCCGTCGAGGAAGCAATCTGCTATGGATGGATCGACAGCATCCTTAGGCGGGTGGATGATGAGAAACACATACTGAGATTCAGTCCGAGGAAGAAGAACAGCAAATGGGCCGTGAGCAACCTTGAAAGGGCTCAAAACATGATTAGACAAGGAAAGATGACAGAGGCAGGTCTTAGGCTCCTACCAATGATCAATGACAAAACGGACCCGAAGCGCTATTCACCCGAGGTTGAGGAAGTCACAGCTCCAAAAGATCAAGATAGGGCGTTGCATGGAAATCCTCCAGCCTATGGTGTTTTCAAGTCTCTGGCAAAAAGCCATCGCAGGAGATACATATATTGGATCACACAAGCAAAAAGACCCGAGACAAGAGAGAAACGAATCAGAAAGGTCGTAGAATTTCTGACGGATGAGAATGACAGCTCGTAGAAACATGGCATTGGAAAAGAAAACGACCTAACGTCCCCTGACAAAAAAGGCATCGTGAAACGATCGAGGGCATTTCTTGAAGACTGCTAACGATAAGATTTCACCCTGCTTGTGTCCTCGAATACATTCCCATGATAGCATTCTGAAGAATTCTTGAACTGCCTGACATGGTCTCGATGACCTACCAGAGGCTTTCTTCGACCCATTCGGTCAGGAGAAAGCGGACAAGCTTGAAATACGTGGCCTTTCGTGCGACTCAACAATAGTTAATAAATGGGAGGTGATTGATCTGGCAACATATCAGGGCAACAGAAACGACCGATATCTAATGATCGAACTATCTTGTGCAGAGAGGAAATGCATTCCATGCACGTACCCCTACTGTCAGCGCTACGTCAGGGAGAACGACAAGAAGAAGAGGGTCTCTAGCCGCATTTTCGAAACCGGCAGCACGGTATAGTCCAATAACGAGATTCCTGTTTCCATTCGCTGCGCCAAGGTTTGAATGTCGAGAACTGGAAGCCTCGTCTCCCTTGGATAGTCCATCTCTTGCCTATTGAAATTCGATTGTTCTCTCAGAGATATCGGTCAATGCTCATTTTTGATTTCGAATTTGAAGATGTCTCGCCTTGAATAATGTCCGAGTGCGTCAAAATACGCCTTCGTGTGTCTCCTGTCGTCGGAGTCCAGCAATGCATAGATTATGGCTTCCTTGTCGAACACCGGTCCTGCAAGAATCACTCCGGAGGGGTTGACGATGAAACTCCCGCCCGCAGCCGTGTTGAAGTCCGTGCATTCCTTCGGAAGATCCTTATCCGGGATGTACTGGCTGACGCTGATCACGAACGCTTGATTCTCGAACGCGTATTCTCGTACGGCGTGCTCAATGTCGCAGAGGTGGGGCGAATCCTTGCCTTCCTTGTACCGTTTCTTGTCTCCTGGATGACGGTTCATGACCCACCATCCAGGCCATACGGCGCAATGGATCTCCTCACCTAGGCTTCCCATCGCCGCCTTCAGAAGCGTCATATGATGCTCGTAGCAGACAAGGCCTCCAATCGTACCAATATCGGTGTCGAAGACCCTTACATCGCTGGCGTCACCCATTCCCCAGACCATTCTCTCGCCGTGGGTCGGCATCAATTTCCTGTGGCGTCCAAGGACCTTTCCATTGTTACCTACGAAAAGGATAGTATTGTAGAGTGTCTCGCTTCCCTTCCGATCGCTAAGCTCTGTGCATCCAATCACTGAAATCATATCCGCGTTCTTGGAAGCGTCGCATAGGACATCGGTGTCCGAGCTTGGAATCCTTACCGAGTTCTTCTGATACTGGACCATGAGATCGGACCATCTCGATATGGGCTGCAGTCCCCTCCAATATGGATATCCAGGGATGAATGTCTCGGAGAAAACGATCAACTTCGCTCCCGCGCGACCAGCCTCTTCAATCGTCTTACATGCCTTATCGATCGTCGCCTCCTTGTTCATGAAGATAGGAGAAACCTGGGCCGCCGCAACCTTGACCTTGTCTATCATGATTCAGCACCACGAGATAATCTCTGAAGAAGCTAACGAACATAAATACTGTGCGTGGCCACTCA
>JBGOWR010000182.1:0-2795 GCA_041478695.1 Thermoplasmata archaeon
AGAATATAAATCTGCTCTTCGACCTTTTCGAGTGTCGGTCTTCTGTATGTCCACCCATGCATTTCGGAATCTCCGTAGTTTTGAATGGAGTCGAATCATTCACGGTTCAAATGCAAGTCCCGTCGAAAACGCATCGATTCAATTTGATATCTCCGATATGCGTCTTGGTGCGGCTGCCGGGATTCGAACCCGAGTTTGAAGCTTGGGAAGCTTCAGTCCTAACCACTAGACTACAGCCGCCTCCGCACTAAATCCACAATCGACGTCTTAAATCTTCTTGGCCAGAAATCGCAAACCCCGGGGATGAGCGACTCGACGCGGAACTCGCGGTTCTAGAATTCGATTGTTTAGAACGGCCTCATTTAACGGTCTCTAGCTGGCTAATTATGTTCCAAATGAGCGTTCGGCCGTGTAGCGGAATGTTCGGGTCGTTTGCCAATTCGTCAAGTATGATTATCGCGCTCGCGGTTCTAACGTCCAAGGCTTCGCTATGGTGAAGCAACCGTTCTTTCGCGTCGGTGGCCCCCCTTCTGATGTTTCTTGGAACCGACGTGTCCTCGGCGAGCTGGTCGAGGACGCCAATGATTTGCTTAAGTTTGATATTAATGTCCATGTTTCCACCTCTCTCATGCCTTCATACGAGCGCCGAACCCCTATCCTCCCTCACTGGACTTCTCTGTGGTCGGTTCCACCTTCAACTCTCCTCTCTCTTTGAAGGTCATCACGACCATCAGTGTCTTTATGTCTTTCACTCCTTGAACGTTGGCGACCTTCTCGACAAGAAACCGCTTCAACTGATTGTAGTTCTGGAACTTGACCTTCGCCAATACGTCCGTATCGCCAGTTACCAGGAAGACATCCTCGACGACTTCATATTCTGAGATCCTCTCCGCGACCGCTTCAGCATCCTTCGTGTCAATTTTGAGCGTTATGAGCGCTGTGACCTGATCGTCACCGTAGTACGTGGAGATCACGTTCTCGTATTCCGACTTCTCCTTTTCCTGCATCCGAAACCCCCCAGACTCTTACATCGAATTCGTAACCATCCAATCGTCGGGAGGCCCTGCTTCCTTAGAACTCCAATAGCAAAGTCAATAAACGTGCGGGACGGATCATACCGCGGTCTCGAATTCCTCTTGCAGGTCGATGATGACCTGCTCAAGAACCTCTTCGAGACTCGAGCTCCTGTATTCTCTAACTCCGCCGAGGTCACTCTGCACTCTTGCCACATAAGTCGAGTTGCTCTTCAGGAATTCTACATTGCACAGGGTCTCTTCCATTTTTCATACACCTCGAGCCAACATCCCGCGAGTGTTGACACCACTCGGCGAATACATGGTTTGATATTTAATGTTTTACTTGAGCGCGAAGCACTCCATTGAGAGACTCTAGTTGGGGAATTACTCTGGTCCAGCATCTCTTCTTCTGAGCTTCGAATGCAGACAAGAGGATATACTCATCCAGAGTCTGATGAAGTATCTATTTCAGCATCTCCCTCGAGATGACGATCTTCTGCACCTCACTCGTGCCTTCATAGAGCTCAGTGATCTTCGCGTCCCTGAAGAACCTCTCCACGTTCGACCCTTTCATGTAGCCGTGCCCACCGTGCACCTGGACCGCCTCTCTCGTCACCCTCATCACTACATCAGATGCGAAAAGCTTCGCCATTGAGGCGTCCATTGTGAATCTCTCACCTTTGTCCTTCTTCCAGGCGGCCCTCAGGGTCATAAGCCTGGCCGCGTTGGTCAGAGTGACCATTTCAGCGATCTTCCACTGGATGGCCTGGAAATCACCTATCGGTTTGCCGAACTGGAACCTCTCCTTTGCATATTTCACTGAGTCGTCGAGGGCCGCTTGGGCGATACCGACTGCCTGGGCAGATATCCCTATGCGTCCGCAGTCTATCGCCGACATCGCGATCTTGAATCCCTCCCCCTCCTTTCCCAGCATGTTCTCCGCTGGTACGGCAAGGTTCTCAAAGAATATCTGGGCCTGCTGCGATCCTCTTATCCCCATCTTGTCCTCGATCTTGCCGATCACGAAACCCTTTGACGATGTATCGACGATGAACGATGTTATGCCCTTCACACCCTTCTCTTTGTCTGTCATCGCGAATATCAGCGCTGTCTTGCTCTTCCCGGCGTTCGTAATGAATATCTTGGTCCCATTGAGGATGTAGAAGTCGCCCTCCCTCTTCGCTGTCGTCTGCATCGAGGAAGCATCCGTGCCCGCAGCGGGTTCCGTCACAGCGAAACAACCAATGTGGGTACCATCGGCGAGAGGAACGAGGAACTTCATTTTTTGGTTCTCGCTCCCGAACTTATCCAGCGTATAACAGACCAGGGAATTGTTCACAGATACCGTGGCTGACACCGATGCAGAAGCTCTGGATAGCTCTTCGATGACCATCGCGTATGTTACTGTGTCAAGACCCATCCCGCCATGTTCCTTCGGGATGATCATTCCGTTCAAACCCATTTTACCGATCTTGCCGATCACATCGTCCGGGAAGATCCCTTTCAGGTCGATCTCCGCTGCGATTGGCTCTATCTCCTGCACAGCAAACTTCTTGACTCTTTCTAGTAGAGATTTCTGGTCCTCCGTGGGTCCGAAGTTCATTCACTCTCCCCCTTGCGCCCCATATGGTCTGACGATTTTATAAAAAGTCTCCTTGAATCATATCAAGCCTGACACAGGCGCGACCGCGGTCGAACTCACTTTTTCGACAGTATCTTCTCCATGTAGAAGGCATCGCTCTCCGAGCCATAGTAGTCAGGCAGTTCGCAGATCTTCCT
>JBGOWR010000088.1:0-4343 GCA_041478695.1 Thermoplasmata archaeon
TGGGAGCGATAACGACTCTAGTGGCGTGGAGCTCGGAGGCCGGACTCGCCAGCTTTGCGTTTGGCGTTGGCGTAGGCCTCGTCGCAAGTGTCCCGATCGCACTAGTGTTCCAGTTTGTACTTTGGTACTCAGGACACGACTTTCCGATTGCTGATCCGGTATTCAAATCAGTGATATTCGGACTAGCCGAAGGAATCAAGATAGGGATAGTCGGGAGCACATTAGGCTATATCATTCGCCGGTTCGTCGACTAGATCTAGGAATTGTATCTAAGACACCAATCTGGTCTACTTTTTCTTGAACTCGGTATAGCCACATCTTCCGCATGAAATACGATCCCCATGCTCTCCAAGGAAGACTCCCTGGCCGCACTTGGGACAGTGCCTTCGCTTTCTGTCGACCTTACCGTTCTTGATATCGTAATAATCTCTCTTTGGCATTGTTGCATCCCTCACTTCTTTTCCGTGGCGGCTGGCTTCTTTTCCGACGCGACCGGTCTGGAAGACTTGACCTTCTTCTGAACCTTGGGCTTCTCTATCAGTCCATGCCGGATCTGTTGATGCTTACTTTCGCGGGACATGACCGCATCGACCGACAGATAGACCTTAGCATAGCCAGCACTTCTGCCCTTGCCATACTCAGTTTTGAGATGGTCGATCATGACCTTCTCTTTCTGAACATTCATGAGCTCCGCGAGCTTCGACCTCAACGCGTCCCTTGCTGGAGTCGGCTCGCCGTCGTGGTCCACTTCGAAAAGTACTTCGCTTCGTCCCAACAACAAGTTTTCCTTCTTGCTCTGAATCTCAACCTTCAATTCAATTCCTCCATTGCATAAATGAGCGACTTTGCCTTCTTCGACATATCCCTATTGATCTTGACTAGTACGATGCCTTTGTCCGGGAGACCGTAGACGAGGCATGTTCCCGAGGGAGCGAGGGCGATACACACGAGTGCAGCAAGGTCCTCTTCACCTTTGACTAGAATCTTCGTTCTTCCCTTTCGTTCCATCGCTTTCCTAGCTTCGTCTACGAGCTCTGGAGTTATGTGGCCGGCGGGATTGCTTACGACCACCATTTCTCCGTCGATACTCTCGACTCTCGATTTCAAAAGATCCATCCTACCCCTCCTGGTCTGATAGTCGAATATCAGGACGTCGGGCCGGACGTCTTTTTCGAGAAGCGTCAAGGAGACTACGTCGCCGATTGCCACCAATCTTCGACAGTGAGCGACCTCCCTAAACACATCACTCTCTACCACGAGCTGCCCGAACGGCATCCGCAGCTGCCCTCTCATTTGATCTGGCAATGCCCAACCTCTCTTAGGTATCCTGAGATCATCTGACCCTGAGGGCGAACTTTCCGTTGACATTGATGCCCATCCTTTTGGCTATCTCCGATTTCGTATGATCAACGATGATGACATAACCTTGCCAGTCTCCGGATGTCTGGTTTCCACAGAGTGGGCATGTGTCTTCCTCAGTTATGTAACTACAGTGCTTGCATCCCCTCTGGATCTTCATGAGGCACTCCCCTTTTTCTTCCGCTCCTCTTCGATCCACTCAAACTTACCAAGACCGGGTTGCCTCATAGTGAGACCAATCTTGCTCTCCCTGGGATTCCTTTCGCTCAGGCTCAAGGCAACTATCCTCGCCCTGACCTTGTCCCCGATTCTCAAATCCCTCTTGGTATCCTTGCCTATCAATCTCTGATTGTCCGTATCGACGTCAATCCTATCATCCATAATCTGGCTGATGTGAAGCAATCCGTCCAGAGGACCGAACCTGACAAACGCACCGAACTTCATTATCTCGCATACTGTGCCCTCGACCACCTCTTGAAGCTGCGGCCGGAATACTAATGCCTCGAACTTGACCTTCTGGTAGACAGCTCCGTCGCCGTGCACTACACGGCCCAATCCGACGGGTTCGATGTTTTGAATGAGAACGGTCAGCGAGTCGTTTCCCTCGATCTTCCCCTCGAACGACTCCCACGTCAGCTCCTTGACAACCTTGTCGAGATCGTCCCCGAGTCGATCTGGGGGGATTCTGACCACTCTCTCACGATTCATCAACAAATACATTAGAACGCCCTCTTGACTACTTGGGCATGAGTCCTCTCTTATATAAAACTTAAGCCCGATTGACAATGAATTGAAAAACACTGGATAAAGAAAAGGAAAGAGAAAAAAGGGAAAAAGGGAAAAGGTCGAATCACACGACGAAAAGTGCGGCGAAGACCAACGTAACTGTAGATAGAAGCTTGACCAGCACGTGCAATGAAGGTCCAGCCGTATCCTTGAATGGGTCCCCGACGGTATCGCCTACGACAGCTGCAGCATGGGCTGGTGTGCCCTTTCCACCATGGTGTCCGGCCTCAATGTACTTCTTCGCATTGTCCCAAGCACCCCCTCCATTGTTCATCAGGGTGGCCATCAGGACCCCGGTTATCGTACCTACCATGAGGAGCGCGCCAACGGCCTGAACCGTCTCGATGTATCCGAGGTTTCTGAGGATTAACCCGAATCCGACGGGCACGATAACTGGCAAGATACCAGGGAGCACCATTGCCTTGAGCGCACCCTTCGTGCTGATATCGACGCACCTTGCGTAGTCAGGCTTGGCCGTGCCCTCGAGAATTCCAGGTATCTCCTTGAACTGTCTACGCACCTCAGCGATCATGTCGAATGCGGCCTTGCCGACAGCCCGAATTGCCAGCGAGGCGAACAGGAACACAAGCATTGCTCCTATGAACGCTCCCACGAACACAGGCGGACTAGCGATATCGACATGGAAGACATCTGCCAGCGTAAGTGTGCCAGAACCGGGAGTGACTGCGTTGAGCTTGTCGTTCATCAGCTTCGCGATCTCTTCGAAATAGGCTGCGAACAATAAGAATGCTGCCAAGGCAGCGGAGCCCATCGCGTATCCCTTCGTGAGGGCTTTTGTTGTGTTCCCGATCGCATCCAGTCTGTCAGTCCTCTTCCGGACTTCCTCCGGCTGGTTAGACATTTCGACTATGCCGCCCGCGTTGTCTGTGATCGGTCCAAATGTGTCCTCGGCCAGGATGAAAGCGCAAGTCGCAAGCATGCCCATTGTAGCCACGGCCGTGCCGTATAGACCGTAGACGAATGCGTCCGCTCCCGAAGGAGCGGCTGTGAGACCAAGAGCGTATGCCGCGAGTAAAGAAATGCATATCGCAATGACCGGCATGGCCGCAGTTTCCAATCCTACAGAGAAGCCAGTGATTATGTTTGTCGCAGGGCCAGTCTCGGAAGACTTCGCGATGTCCTTTACCGGTCTCCACTCCCCGGATGTATAATACTGGGTTATGTAGACAATTATGATGCTCAGAGCGATTCCGATCAGACCGCAGTAGAAGTAGACGATGTTTCCAAGCATCTCGTCTACGACGAAGTAGAGGAATATCGCCGCTAGAATGCTTGTAACATAGTATCCGCGATTCAATGCTGCCATCGGCTTCTCGTCCTCGTTTCTCATGCGGACGCTCATTATCCCTACGATGGCTGCGAATACGCCGAACGCACGCATGACCAGAGGGAAGAATATCCATCCATAGTGCTGCTGTCCGGTCGCAAGGAAGATGGATAGGCCGAGAATCATCGCACCGATGTTCTCTGCAGCGGTCGACTCGAACAGATCCGCACACCTACCTGCACAATCCCCAACGTTGTCACCGACAAGGTCTGCGATGACGGCGGGATTGCGCGGGTCGTCTTCAGGGATTCCTGCCTCAATCTTACCTACAAGGTCCGCACCGACATCAGCAGCTTTTGTATAGATACCGCCACCGAGCTGAGCGAAAAGGGCAGCGAAGCTCGCACCGAAGGCATATCCGACCGCGTAGAAGAGTGCGTCCTTGAGCCCGAAGAGGTAGTCGTATAGGAAAACAACCCCTGCGACCCCAAGAAGACTCAGAGATACGACAGCGAGCCCCGAAACGGCACCTCCCCTGAATGAGATGACCAGCGCTTCGTTCAATGATCTTCGGGCTCCGCTAGCCGTTCTGATGTTAGAGTTGACCGAGACATACATCCCGATGTAACCCGACAAGGCGGAGAAGAAGGCTCCGAGAATGAAAGCCACGCCGACTTCAACCCTGATTCCGATTGAGATCACGAGGGTAAGTATGACACTTATCACTGCAATTGTCTTGTATTGACGGGCAAGATATGCCATTGCGCCTTCTCGTATGGCATCTCCGATGACTCTCATCTCTGGTGTTCCCTTGTCCCTCTTAAAAACGTTCCAGGTAAGGTACCCGGAGAACAACAGTCCGACGATGCCCGCGATTGGTATGAAGTAGATTATCGGGTCCATGAGCGAA
>JBGOWR010000151.1:0-3221 GCA_041478695.1 Thermoplasmata archaeon
ACATCGACTCAGACTGAGAAAACATATAGTATGCTCATCGACATGCTAGAATCGCGATGAGGCCTTCAGTCACGGTCAATTGTGCGATGACCCCAGATGGCAAGATCGCCAGCATAAGAAGGAGACAGGTCAGAATATCTTCTCCTGAGGACCTCGAAAGGGTCCGAGCGCTCCGCGCTTCCTCAGATGCCATCCTTGTCGGCATAGAGACGATCTTGGCGGATGATCCACACCTTACAGTGAAGGGGGCAGTGTCGGCAAGGAACCCGCAGAGGATCGTCTTGGATTCGAGAGGCAGGACCCCTGAAGGTGCGAGGGTCCTTGACGGGAAGGCACCCACACTGATCGCGACTGCAGTGGACTGTTCAAAGACCTGGAAAGGAGCTGAGGTGTTCCGCTGCGGGAAGATCCGGGTGGACCTCAGAACTCTGTTGCAGGAACTCGACAGGCGAGGTGTGAATAGCCTGCTTGTCGAAGGAGGCGGAGAGGTCATATGGTCCTTCTTCTCCGAAGGTTTGGTGGACAGATACTGTGTCTATGTCGGGAACATCATACTTGGCGGCAGGTCCGCTCCCACACCAGTGGATGGAGAGGGTTTCACGGACACGGAGGCCGTCCGCCTCAGGCTCGTCGAGGTCATCAGGCTCGGCGAGGGCGCACTCCTGAGCTACGAGGTTGTCAGGAATGAGTGATGAAAGGCCGAAGTTCGTCGCAGACGAGATGCTTGGATCTTTGTCTCGCTGGCTTCGCATAATGGGGTACGACACCGCCTATGAGAAGGACATGGAGGACATGGAAATCCTTCGGTTGGCGGAAAGAGAGAAAAGGATACTCCTTACGAGGGACAAGGACCTGGTCAGGAGGGCCGGAGAGAGCGGATTCCTTGTGGAAGACGACGATCTCACGGCGCAATTGCGCCAGGTCTCAGATGCTTTGGACCTCAAACTGGACGAGTCCCTAACTCGTTGTACTTTGTGCAACGGGGATCTCGAGATCGTGAGCCCTGAGGCGGTGAGAGACCGGGTCCCGATCGGGGCTCTTGAAAGCAATGACGAGTTCTACCGCTGCAGGAAATGCGGTAAGATATACTGGAAGGGATCTCATTGGGACAACATACTCATAAGACTCAGTTCCCTGGATTCGGAGACGGACCGATGACGATCGAACTGGCGGAGAATTGCAGACCCTCGGTTCACAGCCTGTAGTAGTCTTCGCTGATGATCTTTCCAGTCCCAGCATCGACGATCATCACACCATGAATCCCTTCGACGCACCATATCGGAGCATAGAATATCCCCAGCCCTTCAATTTTGATGTCCTCGGCCCTCGGTGAGACCTTCTTTTTCTCGATCAGAGTGACTTGTCCGTTGTCCTTTACGACCTCCCTCTCATAGGAGTATAGCCGGACCACTTCCTCTCTGACAAGTCCCTTTGCTTCGTCCGCATCCAACATCGGTTCAAGACGTCTGTAATTCTGATCGAGAGCGTAGACGATCTCGAACTTGTCGTTCCACCTCTCGACCTTCTTTGTCAGGGCGTTCACGGACAGAGAACCGTTTTCGCAGCCTAGCTTCCTATCCTCGAGGTACAGGTCGCATGAGTAACTGTAAGCATAGTATGGAACGAGTTCGAGCCTGTATCTGAACCCGCCTACCGTCTGTCTAGAGATCTCACTCACGTCCTTTATGTCGATCGTCGGTTTGATTATGCGTTCCCCGACCTCTGCTGTCTGGACATTCTCAAGATCCTCAGCAGAGACCATCTTAGGATAGTCGTCCGCCACGAGCTCATCGACCAGGCCGTGGTCCCTTTCACCGACTATCTTCTCGATCCTCGTCCTTCCGATCTCACGCTCGATCGCCTCTCTATCCCAGACAAAGACTCTGCTGTCGAGAGACATGCCGACCGAGTCAGGTAGATCACAGAGCGTCGCGATGACCTTCCTTGCATTGGAGTCTTTGAACCTCTCCAGGAAAGATCTCACCAGTCTGTCGTCCTCCTTAGAAACCAGGCAGAAGACGACCTCGTGATCGCCCTTCTTTGCGATAAGATGACCTTCGCGTTCGGTGACCACGAAATCCCTAGCCTTGAGTATCTCAGTAATGACGTTGATCAACGAAGTCAAGAGCGCGCCCGACACATAATCATGATTTTCTGATAAAAAGCATTTGTTCAGGTATCTTGCCAAAAGAACCAAAGGAGTGTTTTGAGAAGATGATTCGTCAGCGGGAGTATGTGATCTGAAGGAAATTTCTTTATACTCCCAAATGAGGTTAACCAAGCATGAGTGGTGCAAATCCAGCATCGCTCCGAATTGGGAGAGTGAATTCGTGAGAAACGATTTGAGAAGACATTTGAGGATACGCCCTGCATCTGTGAAGGAGGTCAACGATTTTCTTCTAGATCCGAAGAATCCCGTCATAAATGACATACTTCGAGTGGTGGACAAATATGGAACACCAGAAGAGATCAACAAGAAAGCCCGTGAGGCCAGACAATTACCTCACCTCAAGAAACGGCTTCGCAAGATCCGTTCCCCGTATCTAAGGGACCTTGAGTGGCTCGAGGCTCAGAGGGACAAAGAGGCGTTCGTCTCGATCCCAGAATTCCGTCGGCAGGTCTTAGGAAAGAAGGCCGACAAGATGAAGTTCGACAAGAAGCACGCGGTAACCCTTGAGATAAGCGCCTTTCAGTACTTTCCCTGGCTCATGACCGAGGCGAAGCAGGCTATCAAGAACAGGGATCTCATGCCGGGTCGGTACATTCGAGTCCGCAAGATGAAAGAACAGGAAAAGGACCAAGGAGACATCCTGGCTGTCGCAGCGGCGATGCAGATCATCGGCGCGTCGTATGTCGAGACCCTCGACACTAAAGGTACGGACGGCTCGAACGTGCACTTGGGCGGACCTGCGACGATCACTGGCTACTTTGGCGGGATAGGTCAGCCGAACGATCACGCCCTCAGTTACATTGACGAGTTCCTCTACTACTACACCGAGTATGGTATCCAGCAGGTCCTGAACATTAACCCGGGAACGGTGCTTCTTGGGTACATCATCTACAAGCTTGGAATCGATATGGAATTCAAGATCTCGGTATTCATGGGAAATGACAATCCGTACTCGATACTGTGGACATTGATGGCCGCTAGACTCTTCTCGAGGGACGATGGCTCGGTCCCGCTCATAGGATTCAATCTCAGCAACTCTGTCGATGTGAAG
>JBGOWR010000023.1:0-8625 GCA_041478695.1 Thermoplasmata archaeon
ATATGCATTGGAGAATCGAGGACGAGTGTTTCATACTCGCCTCCCTCCCCAGAGACGTTTATGCCGTGTGACTCTTCTAGCTCGATCAGACGACCTATGCACTCATGATCCAATCGCGCGCCCAAGAATCCTCTTTCCAGACCTTCCGCGTATACTCCAACGATGATCGCTCTTATGCCGCAGTCGACGAGTTCGCGGAGAACCATCTTCTGGTCCTTTCTCCAGAGAGGAGAAAAGGTCCGGAGACCAAGGTCCTCGCAGACACCATTGATCCTATCCCACTGATAGTCGGAGGCGATCGCTCCGGTGATGACCCCATCGATATCGAGACCGGCCAGCACACGGAATAGAGCGGCGAGATCACTATCCTCAGAACCCATGCTCTGGGCCGTCACAAGGTTCTTTTGCATCGCCTCGGAGATCAACGGAAGCAGATGAAGGTTCGGTGTGTGAAAGACCCAGGAATGCTGGTCAGCCGGTTCGATGCTGACAAGAACGTCTATCGTGTGCCCCTGCTGCTCCATCAGATAAGTCGAATACGTAGAGTCCTTCCCGCCAGAAAACAAAGAAGCTAACCTCACGATACATGATTCTACTCGCCCCAGCATCAATCTTTCCGAGAAGCCCCCAAGAACGACTGGGCGGCGATCTCTCTTTGACAATCTTAATTACCAGAAAAGAGCATGCTGACTCGGATGTATTGCCCGAAGTGCGAGAAGACCATCAAAAGGGAGCGACTCGAGGAGATAAGCAAAGAACTCAAGAGTCGATTCGAGTCTACCTCGCTGGACGAGGGCATATGCCCGGTCTGTGGGACTTCGCTCATCGGCGTATCAAAGAGACAGGAGGGTCGGTCTGCGCCTTGACAATCTGACTTCGGACGAATTCGAGAAGGCAATGAAGAAGAGGCCAGTGGTCATACTCCCAATTGGCGCGACCGAGGCTCACGGACCACATTTGTCCCTCGACACGGATTCTCTGCAACCAGAAGCGGTCGCTGATATGCTCGCAGAAAGGATCGATGGTCTGGTGGCACCACCGATAAAGTACGGTCATCACAGCTCGACCCGCAATATGCCTGGCACATTGTCAATCTCGTTCGAGACACTTAGATATCTTGTCTACGATGTCTTGTCTTCGTTGGTTCAGAATGGCGCTGATAAAATAGTCGTGCTGAGCGGCCATGCAGGTTCAGTGCACATGGCGGCTCTCAAGCTTGCTTGCGAACAGATCGTGTGCGAGTCCAAAGTCGCATTGATGCTTCTCTCCGACTACGATCTCGCAAAGGAGGTCGTTCTCGATGGAGGAGATGATGGACATGGTGGCTTGATAGAAACATCAAGGGTGCTTGCCATCGCCAGGAATAGGGTCAAGAAAACCAAGATTAAGGGACGATTCGTTGACAAGGGTTACTTGATCGTGAACGACCCTGAGACCTGCTATCCAGATGGATTTGTTGGAAATGCTCCGAATTCCAGCGTGGAATTGGGAAGGCGAATAAACGACCATATAGTCGATAGACTGGTGGATCTGATCAAATCCAACTTCGGGGGCGGGAAATGAGCGAGAAGAAAAGGGCTGCAGCTTTGAGGGCCGTGGAATGGATAAGGAACGGTATGACCGTCGGTCTTGGCACTGGCTCCACAGCATACTATGCCATTGAGGCGATCGGAAGTCTCGTCAGAGAAGGTTATGATCTTCTCGGTGTCCCGACGTCGAAGAGCACGGAGAAGCTCGCTGAGGAGTTCGGCGTGCCTCTCGTGTCCCTCGACGATGTAGACGTGATAGATATCACAATTGACGGTGCGGACGAGGTCGATCCGAAACTAAGATTGATCAAGGGCATGGGAGGGGCACTGCTCAGGGAGAAGATTATCGCCTCGATCTCGAAACAGGAGATTATCGCTGTAGACGATTCAAAGCTAGTGGAAACATTGGGCACCAAATCCCCCCTGCCGGTTGAGGTCGTTCCGTTCGGTCACAGGAGGACGAAGGAGTCGATAGAAAGGCTTGGCTGCGTGGCCCGACTCAGAGGCGATAGTGTTCCCTTCATCACGGATGGCGGTAACTACGTCTACGATTGCAGGTTCGTCAGAATCGAGACTCCAGAGGATCTCGAGATCAGGCTGAACCTCATACCCGGTGTTGTAGAGAATGGCCTTTTCATCGGATTGGCCACTAGAGTGGTTATCGGGACGGAAGAAGGTGTCGTGGTAATTGAGAGACCTCATGACTGAGCGAGCAGCTTAAGTTGGTGGATATTGCCCTCGATTCTATCGATACGCTTCCGCTCTTCCTTATCTATCATATCCACGATCTTTTCGAAGGGTATCGAAAGCCTATATGCATGGATTGGACGCCCTTTGCCTTCCTTCTTTATGTCCCTCTTCGTCACCCACTTGCGCTTTCGAAGCTCCTGCATTGCGATTGACACTTCGGGTTGACGAAGAGCCGTGGATATTTCAATTTCCACTGACGTGGTTTCGTTCTTCTTGCGGAGAAATGCCAATGTTTTCGCGACGTTCTTCGGCATTCCCGTGCTCATCAACAGATCGACAAGGGTTTCGTCCTTCTTACTAAAGCCCCTTTCGGTCATGTGTTCCCGTCTGCATTTATTATTGTGTAGATATATATCGTTTTCTATTTCCAAAATAAATTCAAATAATCTGGCTCACGTCCAGAAAGTAAAATGCTAGTTCGCATTTCCACCAATACTTCGCCCCAGTGTAGGCTCCAATTTTGTTTGAGATGCAAGGATAAGGCCAGGATATGAGCACGACCTAGTTTGGGAGTCAGATTCTCAACGAAGCCAGATTAGAAATTTGAGTACGTGAGCGTTGATAAGGATTTATATATTGAATGCGTATTAGGGCAACTTGCTTCCAAAGGTGAAATGATGAAATTGCCCAGAACTGTGAAGACTTACTGTCCTCACTGCAAGACGCACACGGTTCACGAGGTCGAGAGGGTGAAGAAGAAGAAAGCGAGCGAGATGAAGTGGGGCCAGAGACGATTCAGGAGGGCCACCTCCGGTTATGGGGGTTTTCCTCGACCGAAGCCTGAGGGAAGGGAGAAGCCGACGAGGCGCGTCCCTTTGCGATACCGTTGCAAGACCTGCAAGAAAGCGCACCAAAGACCGTGCATCCGAGCTAAGAAATTCGAGATTGCGGAGTGAGAATGATGACCGAAGTTAGAACCGGGAAGTTCATAAAGGTAAAGTGCCCGGATTGTGGGAATGAACAGATTGCGTTCAGAAAACCCTCGACCCCGGTGGCATGTCATGTTTGCGGCTCGACTCTGATCACGCCTGCTGGAGGAACCGGCAAGATCTGTGGAGAGCTGCTTGAGGTGGTCGGATAATGTCGAGAATCAGCGAGTTCCCGGAAGAGAGCGAACTCGTTGTATGCACCGTACAGAGCGTAAAGAATTTTGGAGCATTTGTAACCCTCGATGAATACGACAACAAAGAAGGATTCATTCATATCAGAGATGTTGCCACGGGTTGGATAAAGTACATCAGGGACTACGTCCGCGAGGGACAGAAGATAGTATGCAAGGTCCTTGGGGTCGACTCGTCAAAAGGTCACATCGATCTTTCACTGAAGTCGGTCAACGAGCACCAAAGGCGAGAGAAGATTCAGCAATGGAAGAATGAGAACAAGGCTGAGAAGCTTCTCGAAATCGTTGCTGAGCGCCTTGGCAAGGACATTCAGCAGTGTTTTGATGAATTCGGGTATGACGTCATTGAGAATTTCGGGTCGCTTTTCGCAGCATTCGAGCAGTGCGCTGCCAATCCAAAGGCGCTCGATCAAGCGGGCCTCGAGGGAGACTGGACCACGGTGTTCTCACAGGTCGCTCAAGAGAACGTCGCGCCGCCATATGTTCAGATCGATGGCTATCTCGAGCTAACATGTCCGCTCTCTGACGGCGTTGACCACATAAGAAAAGCGTTGTCCTTGGGGATGAATTCAATTGAGGGCAGAGTGAGAATGCAGTACGTCGGTGCCCCAAGATATCGCATCATTGTCTCCGCACCAGACTATAAATCCGCAGAGGAAGAGATGAAGAAGGTCGCAGACGAGATCATCTCATCACTCAAACACTGCGGGGGACTAGGCAGTTTCCACCGAGAGGTCAAATAGGAATTGCCAACTGACTGAGAGGAAAGGTTAATAATGAGGACTTCCCTAAGAAGGTGCCCTAAATGCCAGGAATACACTCTGGATGACCTATGCCAAAGATGTGGATCGAAGACGCTCGTGCCGATTCCACCAAGGTACTCCCCCGAGGACAAATATGGAGAGTACAGAAGAAGACTGAGAAAGGAGGGGGAAGATCGATATGGAAAGCATAAAGACAATATTCTATGAGGAACCCGAACTAAACGACCCGATACTAGTCGAGGGTCTACCAGGTGTCGGAAACGTCGGAAAGCTTGCAGCAGAGCACCTATTGGATCAGATCAAAGCGAAGAAATTCGCTGACATTATTTCGAAGCACTTCCCTCCACAAGTATTGGTCGACGACGAAGGGCTGGCAAAACTCGTGAACAACGAAATGTACTACTCGAAGGGGGATGGTAAGCGGCCGGACCTCATCATACTTGTCGGGGACTACCAAGGCCTCACGCCTGACGGCCAGTACGAATTATCTGATAACACACTCCAGATCGCCAAGAGATACGGGGTCCACATGATCTACACGCTAGGTGGATACGGAATTGGCAAGATGGTGGAGAAACCCAGGGTGCTGGGGGCCGCAACCGACAGAGAACTCGTCGCGGAGATGAAGAAGAGAGGCGTCGTATTCTCCAAGGGGGAACCTGGAAGTGGCATAGTCGGCGCCAGTGGACTTCTGCTCGGACTAGGTAAGATCTATGACATCAAGGCTGTTTGCCTCATGGGAGAAACATCTGGCTACTTCGTGGATCCAAAAGGTGCAGAGGTCGTGCTAAGAGTTCTTGCTGACATACTCAACGTCGAGGTTGATTTCAGTGCTCTCCAGGACAAAGCTGAGCAGATCGAGCTCATAACATCGAAGATAAAGGAGATCGAGACGCCGCAGGAACCAAAGAAAGAGGACCTGGGATATATCGGGTAGCCGCCAATTCCTCCATTTATTGATCGTTTGTTTATGGTCTGATCAGTGGAACATTGAGACATGTTCCCAGAACATTCAGATAAAAATAAAAAAAAGGGGGGAGGTAATCGTGACCTCATTGATAGAGAACGTGCATCCCATCCCATTCTCACAGGCTACTTTTTCAGATACTCCTCTTCGAATATCTCCATGTCTGCGAGGGTCTTCTCGGCTTCCTCCATCTTTTTGACCTTGTCCATTACGACCTCGACTCGATTGTACACGAAGTCCCGGATCGCAGCCCTTATTGCCTCCGACCTTGAGGGAAAGTCATCCACCTTCACCAGGAAGTCCAACGCACGTACGTACCTACTGGGAAGACGAATCGTGACCTTCTCCAAATCGTGGTTGACCATTCTCGCACCCGAAGGTTGAAGAGGTACAGACGACCCCTTTTGTCTGACAAACATACGTATAAAGAGAACTCTATTTAAATCTTGCTACTGCGAAGCACTCCCGTATCCAAAAGACCTGAAATCTGCCAAAAAGAGACGGAGGACTCAAGTGTTCTCGCAACTTCTCAAGGGACAAAATTCTAAATACGGTCTCCGTGATAGGGTTGCAAAAACCCGACTTAGCTCAGTCTGGCTAGAGCGGCTGACTGTAGTGGGTTACCGGCTTGCCGGTCCAAAGCCGCTGAAATCAGCAGGCCCCCGGTTCAAATCCGGGAGTCGGGACTCCATATAATCATAAAGGGTCTTTTCGTTCCACATAAAAAAGTTGGATGAAGGCGGCATCACCAGCAGAATCAATGACGTCCGAATTGCAGTCGGTCCCTTATTCCGCAATACATATTTGACAAGAATCGTCAACCCATCAATTCCCTTGCGCTTTCGACTGCAGAGCTCAACACGCTATCTTCTTCGAGGGTCATGACGATCCAATCCCTCATGGTCAATCGACCATCGCAGATGACCGTCTTGACGTTCTGACTTGAGGAGGAGTACACAATATTTGACACCAAGTTGTCCCGAACCAAAGGGTTGAGATTCGGCGCCCTCCCATCCATGATCGCTATGTCGGCTTTCTTGCCAACCTCGATCGAGCCGATGGAGGACTCGAGACCGATGGCCATTGCCCCACCGATGGTTGCAAAATCAAGGAGCTGTTGGGCACGAAGAACGGAAGGGTCCCAGCGGTTGGACTTCTGCAGCAATCCAAGGATCTTCATCTCCCCGAACATGTCCAGGCTGTTGTTGGTCGTGGAGCCGTCCGTCCCGATAGAGACGTTCACACCAGCATTCAACATCTCTGGGATCGGCGCCACCCCTCCCGTCGCCAATTTCATGTTCGAGACGGGGCAGGTCGAGATGCTCGTACCACATCTCCCCAGAATTCGCACCTCATTGAGCGTTAGCCAGGCAGCATGAGCAGCAAGGCATTCACTTCCTAGGAAACCTATGCCATTAAGGTACTCTACTGGTCTCGAGCCCTCTCTCTTCTTCAGATCGTTGACCTCTTTCCTCGTCTCGGACAGATGAAAATGTAGCAAAAGGTCATTCTCACGAGCATAGTCCTGAGCATCGATGAATGTCTTGGTAGAGCAGACGTAGACGCCCTGCAATCCTACCGCCGGGACGATCCTTCCCGCGTTCTTGAACGACTCACAGAATCTTCGACAGTTGTCCAGCGGAAGGCCGGTCTGGGTCGTATGCTCTGGGTCGAGCACAGCCCAACAGAGTAAGCCTCTCAATCCCGAGGATTGCACGGCATCAGCTATGATGTCTTCGGAGTAGTAGAGATCGACGAAAGTCGTCGTCCCGCTTCGAATCATCTCGAGACAACCGAGCATAGCCCCGGATTTGATATCTTTTGGTGTACGTCTTGAATCATATGAGAAAACCCTTGACAGGAAATCCGAGAACGGCAAATCGTCCGCAATTCCTTTCATCAGCGCCATTGCAACGTGCGTATGAGTGTTTATCAGTCCAGGAATGACCACGTCCCCATTTGCCTCGATCTCGATATCCGCTCCTGATCTGACCTTGCCAAGTGCCCTGATGATGTCTTTCTCGATGAGAATGTCACCTTGGAACACATCCCTGTTCTTATTCTGGGTGACGATCCAAGCATTTCTTATTGCTATGCTCATCCATTTCCATTGAACGCCACCCCAGATTATAAAATTTGGTAGACAAGTGAGTTCATGGGCCTTGTAGTCGATTTCCAGTCTAAGAAACAAGTAAAATATAGACTTGTAGCCATGTTCCGTCGGAATCGATTCCGAAACCCTGGCGGGGAGTTCAAGAAACCCATTGCCTTGGGGTAGGATCAACACAATGACAACAATCACTTTCCTTGGGACAGGAGGAGGGAGATTTGCCACGATGTACCAGCCACGCAACACTGGAGGAATCTATTTTTGCGATGGATGCAGAATACATCTGGATCCTGGACCAGGAGCATTGGTCAATATGGCTCGACTCTCAATCGATCCGAGCAAGACAGATGCGGTCCTGATATCGCACTGCCATCCAGATCACTACTCGGATGCCGAGGTTCTGATTGAAGGGATGGCGAGAGGAGGGTTCAGAAAAAGAGGAGCTCTGATAGGGAGCAACAGCGTGATACAAGGTTACGGCAACTTTGGACCAGCAATTTCCAGCTACCACCTTGGACTCCCTGAGAGGATCATTGCCATGGTCAAAGGCTCCTCGATTTCGCTAGACCAGATAAAGATTGAAGCGACCCCAACAGCGCACAGCGATCCCACTGGCATTGGATTCAAGATCCATACCTCCAATGGAATCATCTCCTACGTAGGAGATTCCGAGCTGAATCCAGAAGTCACGGAAGCCCACCGACAATCAAGAGTCCTCATCATCTGCCTAACGCGACCCATTTCGTCCAGAATACCCTACCATATGTGCACGGAAGATGCGTCGGTTCTCGTGAAGAAGGTATCTCCGGAAGCCGCAGTGTTGACACACTTCGGGATGAAGCTGCTCCATGAAGGGGCGGATAAGCAGGCACGATATATTGAGAAGAGAACTGGCATAAGGACAATTGCGGCAACTGACCTCATGACACTGAAGCTAGGGAAAGTGATTCGGGTACACAGACACTGCAATATGAATTGATCCCGACTGGCACAACGAACGAAAAGGAGATTCTGCAACACTCCTCGATTGTTCAGCGACAAACAGGCTTAATCGTGCTGCAGACGCAAGTCATCCTTTTATAATAGTGCATGAATTGCGAGAGATAGGTGTCCGAGGACGGTGGCTCGAATTTCCTCCTAAGCAACTGTTTTGTTATCCCCCACCCCACCGCCCTTGGACGCCAAACCCCTATACACCTAAATTGCCCAGTTCGGAGGTAATCAATGCTCTCGTGAACTAAAGTATGAATCGACAAATATACTTTCAATATGAAGACCTAAATGAAAGGATTATTGACCAACTAGCCCAATTATGCTCTGAATGCCAATCGAAGAGAGAGTTCTGGAAAAAGTCTCACCTGACATAAAACACAGACATTTCGTGA
>JBGOWR010000106.1:0-3964 GCA_041478695.1 Thermoplasmata archaeon
GAGGGCCTCGGAGATAGGGCTGCCATATACATTACTTTCCCTCAGGCCGTCCCCAGAGTCGCTACGATCGACGAGACCCATTGCCTCAAGTTGATGGAGAATAAGTGTGGGATCTGTAAGAAGAAATGCCCAACCGACGCCATAGACTACAAAGACGAGGAAGAGGAACTCATCGTGAACGTGGGATCCATCATTGTCGCAACTGGATTTGACCTATACAAGTCAGATTACTTGAAGAGATACGGATATGGAACGTTCAGAAATGTAATAAGTTCGATGCAATATGAAAGGATGCTAAACGCATCAGGCCCCACCAAAGGGCAGGTACTCAGACCCTCTGATGGAAAACCTCCTGTGAGAGTGGGGGTGGTCCTTTGCGCAGGCTCCAGATCACAATGGTGTAAAGAGTACTGTTCGAAGGTCTGTTGTATGTACTCGACAAAGGAAGCTGTACTCACAAAAGAGCATATCCCAGAGGCGGAAGTCCTGATATTCTATAATGATCTAAGGACGATCAATAAGGGTCATGAGGAGTTCATTCGGAGAAGTTCGGAGAACTCGGGCATCCAGTTCGTATGTGGATTGCCAGGCGACATCGAGCAGGATGAGGACGAGTCTCTGCGCGTCAAACATCATGACCGACAGACCGACAGGGTCCTGACCGAGACCATCGATCTGCTCGTGTTGTCTCCACCCATTGTACCGAGTGAGGGAACGGAAGAACTTGCTCGGATGCTTGACGTCGAGCTCGACCAGTACGGCTTCGTGAAGGTGGGAGCTGACGGTTCAGTATCGACCACGGCACGAGGAGTGTTTGTCTGTGGATGCGCGAAAGGGCCAGATGACATTTCCAACACCGTCACAGAGGCAACCGCGGCGGCTGCAATGGTCGCTGGGAGGAGCGGTCTTGATTCCTGCCCGGAGGAGGTCGAGAAGATGCAGGAGACTCCGTCGTCGGAAACTGAGTCGCCCAGTATTGGGGTCTATGTCTGCAGTTGCGGCATGAACATTGGTGCTATCGTCGATGTCGACGGTGTTGCAGAATTCGCCGGAACCCTTCCAGATGTGGTCCATGCAGAGAAATGCATGTATGCCTGTTCCCAAGACAATCAGCGACTAATCCAAGAGCAGATCAAAGAGAAGAAGTTGACCAGAGTGCTCATTGCAGCCTGCAGTCCAAGGAGTCATCTTAAGCTATTCCAGGACACCTGCAGACATGCGGGTCTCAATCCCAATCTAGTGGGATTTGTCAGTATCAGAGAACTAGACAGCTGGGTTCACCAACATGAACCTGATAAGGCTACTGAAAAAGCGAAGATCTTGGTGAGAATGGGGACGTCGAACGTGAGGCTTTCAAAGCCAAAAGAGCAGATCCTGGGATCCGTGACTCCGGCCGCCATGGTGTTTGGTGGAGGAATTGCGGGCATGTCCGCGGCCATTGCGATTGCATCAAAGGGATTCAAAGTGTATCTCGTCGAGAAATCGAGGGATCTGGGAGGCACCGTCAGAGATAGGCATCTGAGGGATCTAGATGGAAACGACCCAGAGAAGCTGGCAAAGCATCTGGAGGATTTGATCAGATCTAAGAAGAACATTGAGATACTGACTACGACCGTCCCTGCAGGTGTGACCGGCTCAGTTGGCAGGTTCGCAGTTAAGCTGAGCAGAAGAGGAGTGGATTTCGGATCATCTCTCGGCGATAGCATCGTGGATGTAGCTACAATTGTGGTCGCAACAGGGGCCCAGGATCTTAGTCCGATAGGGCTTTTCGGTTACGGATCGGAGAAAGGAGTCATTACCCAGGCTGAGTTCCAGAAGATGCTCGAACTCGATGAGGTAAATCCGATGAACGTAGTCGAGATCCTTTGTGCGGGCTCCAGAGAGAAGGATGGCAGAACCTATTGTTCTCAAATCTGTTGCGAGACCGCAATTAGAGATGTCATAAGACTGAAGGAAAAAAGCCCAGAATCAAGGGTCTATGTTCTGTACAGGGATATCCGGACATTGGGCGCCCTTGAGAAATATTACAAACTAGCAGGAGAGCTTGGAGTGAGCTTCGTCCGCTATGGCGAGGAGGAACTCCCGAAAGTGGACTCAGTAGGTGGACTCAGCGTCAAAGTGCATGATCTCACGAGCGATGATGATCTCTTGATAAGGGCCGATTTCATCGTCCTTGCGACCCCGCTGGTGCCCAATGATGACAACAAGACGTTGTCCGAGATGCTGAAGGTCCCTCTTTCCGGGGATGGATTCTTCATGGAGGCTCATCCAAAACTAAGACCGGTTGACTTCTCAGTGGATGGCATTTTCGTCGCAGGGACCGCTCAGGGCCCCAAGGGCATCGAGGAATCGATCATACAGGGGTACGCCGCGGGATCGAGGGCGCTCGT
This sequence comes from Thermoplasmata archaeon, assembly GCA_041478695.1. Taxonomy (GTDB): domain Archaea; phylum Thermoplasmatota; class Thermoplasmata; order Methanomassiliicoccales; family JACIVX01; genus JAJRAG01. The sequence goes on from JBGOWR010000106.1 coordinate 2,391, forward strand.
GCCTCTGATGAAGGGAAAGGTCGTTTGCGAGCCGATCGTCGCGGCTGTCGATGAGAACTTCTGCACTGGCTGTGCGAGGTGTATAGAAGCTTGCGCGTATGGGGCAATGGGGATGAGCATATCAGAAGGGAGGCTGCTGGCAGAGGTCAATCAACTAATATGCAAGGGGTGCGGCGCCTGCTCCACCGCATGTCCCTGCCGGGCAATATCTGTATTCAACTTCTCTAGCGACCAGATGACGGCACAGATTGACGAGGCTCTTGCCGACATCCCCAGAGGCGAGATGAGGGGGGTTGCCTTCTTGTGCAACTGGTGTGCCTATGCAGGAGCAGATAATGCAGGAATAAGCAGATACCAGTACCCATCGGAGATCATGCCGATCAGAGTCATGTGCACTGGAAGGGTCGACCCTTTCCATGTTCTCTACGCTTTACTCAAAGGAGCTGACGGTGTGTTGATAGGAGGTTGCCACCCGGGCGACTGCCATTACATAACAGGAAATCAGCTGATGAAAGTGAAGATTGATAGCCTTACCGAGATGATAAAGGACTATGGGTTCGAACCTGAGAGGGTCAGGGTGGTGTGGATTTCTGCAGCGGAAGGCAAGCGGTTCTCGGACATCATGAGAAGTTTTGGAGAAGACCTAAGAAGACTAGGACCAAATCCAACCAGATTGCAGCCAGCTTCAATATCCGGACCTGAGGACGTAAAGGGGGTTGTCTGATGTCCAAGGAAATTGAGACTTACGTTTGGGATCTAGGAAAATGCACTGGTTGTGGTGCTTGTACTGCCTGCTGCAACAAAGGGATACTGTTCTTCCCCGACGGCGAGCAGCATCCCACACATAGGAGAATTGCGAAAAGGGTTGGTCTCACAACGCACGACCTTGACCCATGCTTTTCGTGCGAGAGCTTCTGTCTCGAGGTGTGCCCGACACTCAGAGAGTGGACGGATGGAAAGATGCTGACTGTCGTGTCAGCTAGGTCCACAATGACTTCGGCCAGGAGTAGACATGGGGACCTGCTCAGCGACGTCCTGAACCAGCTAATCGTCGCCGCTCTTGAGAGTGACTTCATTGATGGTGCTATCATAACGGATGTCGACAGGTGGACCTGGAGACCATTCGCGAGAGTCGTCACAAGCGCTGAGGAGATTTATGACTGTGCAGGGCACCAGTTCATATGGTCTCCCACACTGGAGAGCTTGAACGATGTCGTGCACACCAAGTCATTGCGAAAGATAGCGATTGTCGGGGCTCCATGCGTTGTGAATGCCGCCAGATGCATCCAAAGGTCGACAATGAAGGGACTAGAGGTGTACAGCAAATCGATAAGGATTCTTATTGGCAGATTCTGCGCAGGCGTATGCACCCACGATCTTGTGTCAGAGGTCATTGAGAAAGAGATGGGCATATCGCCGAGGAACATCGCCATGATGGACAGGTCGACCGCGGACAAGCTTCTTACAGTGACCTTAAGGGACGGTACGGTGAGAGACATTTCGCTGGCGAGCACCCAAAAGTACTTGAGAAAAGGTTGCGCAAGATGCACCGATTACCTTGCTGAGTCCGCTGA
>JBGOWR010000112.1:0-3861 GCA_041478695.1 Thermoplasmata archaeon
ATCCAGGCTCCGAAAAAGGGGTATCGAACAGGGTGCGGATGCGATAGCACCTCTTGTCGACTGCGAGAATCGGATGGAGGCGAGAGAGGCGGAGAAATGGATATCACGTGAATTGGGAGTGAGACAGTCAATCGACTCTAGAGCCTTCGCGAAATGGCTAACAGCCCCTCCATCAAGGACTGAGATCGAGAGGATTCATAGCGATCTCGTCCAGAGGATGAGACGATGGAGAAATGACGTTAGGAGCGAGATTGAGATTCTTGACGGATATCCGATAAGAGAGTTGCCAAATCATCCTCCAAATCTTGTACGGACCGCCGGATCTCACTCTGGCGATACGATATGCGTGAAAGGAAAATACCTGGTCTACAAGGACCGAACCAGCGAATCCCCTCTGATGCTGGAGGTGGCCGACCTACCCTCGAGATTCATTGGGCGTGTCTCACGAAAGTGATTAAATACAGCAAGAACATGCCTATCATCCAGCCGGGAACTTGGAGGGGAATAGAATGTCGAAGATACTGACTCCGGATGAACTGGTAGAGCGATACGGAAAGTTGTTCTGCAAGGGAGTAGTGACGCTCGTCGATGAGGCAAACGGTATCGGCCAGATCATAGAGGAGTGCATCGCGCAGGGACCCGTTGAATGGGATGCGGTGAACAGAAGGCGGGCCGGGGGGGCGATTACGGACATCAGGGTCCAAGGGACGACCCTGATCATGGACACAATCATCGGCGAAAGGGAGGTGAGGTTCGGACCGGCCTCCAAGGATCTTGGAGGTCAGGGCTTGAAAGCGCTCCGGGTCGAAGGAGATCGGATAAAGACGACGTGGGTCGGACTTGCCGGCGCGAGCGTCGGCGTCGGAGCATGCCTGCCCCAGGGTCCCGGAACTTTAGAGGCTGAGTACCCAGATGACTTCAAGATTGGTGGTTCGCATGCCATCGAGGTCACGATCACCACACCCAAGATGGTTCGCGTCGTGTTCGCTGTTGACGACACGGACACGAAGGAAAAGGGAGCCTCATGGGTGATGATGCTCAAGGCTGGACGCTCTAGCCCTTTCGGGCATTTCCTAGAACACAAGATAGTCCAGCTGAACCCCAACGTTCCTGAGAAGACAACGAACTGTGTCTCGGTCGCTGTTTCATTCGCAGCCGAGGAGAGGGACGTTCAGAAAATCATCGACTACATCGTCAAATACATCAGAGAGAACACGCTGTCAAAGAACACGACGCTAGCGATATTCCAGGGATTGAAGATTCCCCAGGATCTCGTCGAGTATGGTCTTCGAGCGAAGAAGACGATACTGACGGTCGACATGGCCCGAGATGTTGCAGAGAAAAATGGCGTTCGTTTAGTGGAGATAACTGGCAAGAGGGGAGCGATCGGAGCAGTGGCGGCGATAGGTTGCTTCGACCTCGGAATCCGCGCAGCATCACTGCCCGAGGACTTCGAGAAGTAATCTAGAAAAGTAGATATCTAGCGACGATATGATGAAACCCCTAATCATGTCCAGGAGGCACAATAAATTAGAAGCGAGATCTCCCGGGTCATATCCACCACAGCATACCAGACATACGAGAAAAGGCTACTGAAAGAGGTTAGGGAGAGCAAGATTCCTTCTCACATAGCTATCATTATGGATGGCAACAGGAGGTTCGCAAAGGAGTTCGGGCTCCAGCCGACGGATGGACACATCAAAGGGAAGGACAAGCTCGAAGAAATGATGGATTGGTGCCTTGAGCTTGACATCAAGATTCTCACGGTCTTCGCATTCTCCACTGAGAACCTTGAGAGAGATCCCGAAGAAGTGAGGTCGCTTATGAAGTTGTTCGAGGACAACTTCTACAAGCTGGGGGACGATGAAAGGATGCACAAACACAAGATGAAGGTCACCGTCCTGGGCCAGATGGAACTCCTTCCGGACAATGTGAAAAAAGCCATCAAGTACGCGACCGACAAGACAGCCGGATATGATCAGTATTTCTACAACATCGCGATTGCTTACGGTAGTCGTCAAGAGATAATCCAGGCGATTAGGCGAGTGGCAGAGAAGGTGAAGAGCGGGGAGCTGAGTGTCGAAGAGATCGATGAGAAGGTCTTTTCGAACTTCCTATACACTGCGGATTTTCCAGATCCGGATCTTGTGCTCAGGACGTCTGGGGAAGAGAGGGTCTCCAATTTCCTACTGTGGCAGCTCGCGTATGCTGAACTATACTTCACAGACGTTTACTGGCCAGGCTTTAGAAAGATAGATTTCCTAAGGGCGATAAGGTCTTATCAGCTTAGGCGGAGAAGGTTCGGCAAGTGAGCGTTTAAGTAGAGTACGCGCTCTCCAACACTTTCGTAGGAGGTTCCGACCTGTCGAAAGAGGATCTCATCCTTATTCACGCTCCGAGCGTCTATGATTTTCGGAGGGAATCGATATTCTACGGGCCGGTCAGCGACCTCGTACCATCTACCCCCGTCTTCGAGATGTATCCTTTCGGATTCACAACGATGGCCACCCAGCTTCATCGAGATGGTTATAGGGTCCGCATTCTCAATCTGGCCAGTATGATGCTCAACAACAAGAACCTCGACGCCGAGGCACTGTTGCGTGACCTGGACGCCGATGTTTTTGGAATCGATCTTCATTGGCTCCCTCATGCTCATGGATCGCTCGAGGTCGCTCGACTTCTGAAGTCGATGCATCCCGGGTCAAAGATTCTAATGGGCGGGCTCTCATCCTCTTATTTCCACAAGGAGCTGATATCGTATCCCCAGGTGGATCTAGTGCTGAGGGGCGATTCCACCGAGGTGCCGCTATCGAGACTAATGGCCGCGCTTGAGTCAGGAGATGATTTGACCCGGGTTCCGAATCTCACCTGGAAGAACAATGGCAAGACGACGATCAATGCTCTGACTTTCGTCCCTCAGGACCTAGATTATCTGGAAATCGACTACGGATGGATGATCCGCTCGGTCATTAGGCACAGGGATCTCGAAGGGTTCAAGCCGTTCAAGGACTGGGACAGGTACCCGCTGACCGCCGTCTTCTCCGTTAGGGGATGTACAATGAACTGTGCTGTCTGTGGTGGGTCGTGCTCGGCGATACAGGGTTTCATCTCACGTGATCGACCTGCCTTCCGGAGCCCTGAGAGGCTGGCTGAGGACATCAGTAACATCGAATCCTATCTGGAAGCCCCGACATTCGTCGTCGGAGACCTAAGGCAGGGAGGACGTGACTATGCTGAGAGGTTCTTCAAAGAAGCGAAACGGCTCAGGATCAAGAATCACGTCGTACTTGAGATATTCACCCCGGCCGAGGAAGACTTCTATCGATTGGCTTCCCGGTACATCGAACGCTATTCTATGCAGTTCTCACCGGACTCCCACGATGAGGGTGTAAGGAGAGCGCTTGGACGCGGATTCGACACTGAATCGATCGGTAGGACGGTGCGGCACGCGCTCGAACATGATTGTCGGCGATTTGACATGTTCTTCATGATAGGTCTTCCGAAGCAGACCCGGGAATCGGCGATTGCGAGTGCGGACTATGTCAGATCTCTCTACTCTCAGTTCGAAGACGATGGTCGTCTTTCAGCGTACATTTCTCCGCTTGCACCGTTCATCGATCCGGGAAGCAGGGTCTTCGAAAACCCCAGCCAGTACGGTTACACTCTATTCGCAAGGACGCTGGAGGAGCATCGATCCAGGCTCATGAACCCGAGCTGGAAGTACGTTCTATCCTATGAGACCGCATGGATGAACAGGGACGACATCGTGGATTCCTCCTACGAATGCGCTGATCGCTTCAATCAGGTACGGTTCGAAATAGGATCGATTGATGAAGATGACTTGATGTCCAGGAAACAGAG
>JBGOWR010000107.1:0-3933 GCA_041478695.1 Thermoplasmata archaeon
CCCCTGCTCCCCCAAGCTCCATCCATTTGCCGTTGTAATGAACCTCCACCTCAGCGGAAGGTTCGGTATATGGGAAGTAGCCTGGTCTCAGCCGTACCTCCTCGAATCCCATCTGCCTGTAGAACTCCCTCAGCACTCCGCAGAGCATGTCGAAGCTCGCACCCTTCTCCATGATTATGCCTTCGATCTGAACGAACTCGGGCAGGTGAGTCGTGTCGATAGCCTCGTTTCGAAAGATCCGGCTCAGAGAGAAGACCTTGACCGGGGGATCGGGATTCTTAGCCAGGTATTTGATCGTGCATACTGTGGTGTGGGTCCTCAACAGAGCCCTCTCTGCCTCCTCACGACTCCATTCATACCGCCAGCCGAGGGAACCTGTGTTCCACCCGTCCTCGTGAACCGATTTGACAACCCTTATGAGCTCTTCATCATCGATTTCGATCCTCGCTGGATTCTTAAGGTAGAAAGTGTCCTGCAGATCCCTTGCGGGATGGTCTTGCGGGGTGAAGAGGGCGTCCATGTTCCAGAACGCTGGTTGAACGTATTCGTCATCGATCTCCGTGAATCCCATCTGCACGAATATCCTACGCACCTCGTCCGCCATCCGGGTCAGAGGATGTTTCTTGCTAGGATAGACAGATGGCGCGAAGGTTCTCACGTCGTACTTTCTGAACGTGACCTCCTTCCAGCGGCCTGTCTGCAACAGCTCTGGGGCGATCTGGGCCACCTCGTCTTTCAGTTCTATGCCCAGGTCCACGACCTCCCGGGCCGCATCTGTCAAGGACAATTTCCGACTGACGATCAACCTTTCGGAAATGAGATCCTGCCTTGACTTCAATTGAGATATTATCTTACCGTCCACCTCATCCTCGGAGAGATCATTCTGGCTAAGGTCCAATAGAACCCTCTCATCATCCATCATCGATCCCGACATTGATTCTCCCTTCGGGGTGATGGAGATCACGATCTTGCCATCAGATTTCTCAATGTCGGCCAGCCCTTTCCTCTTGAGCCAGCCGATCGCTATAGATATCTCTTCCGTTCTTAGGATCTTCGTCAGCTCGCTCGATTCGACCATTCCGCCCTTCTCATGAGCGAAATCAAGGACTTTTCTTTCCGGAAGTCTTTCGGAGACAACCTCCCGATTCCGAAGGGAGTAGGACTTCCTGGCGCTCTCCTGGATGACGATCAGACCCTTAGACTGGAGCCATGAGGCCGCATTCATCACCTCGACCTGCTGGGAGAAATCACCGATTTCAAATACTTCCTCTGGGGTCGCAGGTCTCCCGATCTGATGGAGAGCGATGAGAACCCGTTTCTCCTGAGGACTGAGTTCTTGGAGAGTCTCCGAGGCTTTCATGACTGGTGGTGTAGACTTTCCCGACTATTTGTGATTTTTCCCAACCTGGTCCCTCGGATGTGCCGGTTTTATGTCGATGACAGGCGTACCATTGAATGCATCGAGACCTTTGACGACCAGGATGTTTTCCCTATGGTCGAGCAATTTCACCCTCGTGAGTCCAAGGAAGTTCGGTCTCTTAGGGCTCCTGGAAGCGAACACACCAACCTCCGGTTGCGTCGGGTCGTGACGGGGATGCACCTTCATCTTGTAGAACGACGACCTGTCAAATAGGAATATGACATCGATCTCTTCGCACTCCTCGATACGATAAAGGCCTCCGGCAAATTCTGGAAGGATCTCGATCTCTGATGTCATGTCCTCAAAACGCGTGTCTTCCTCGGCCTTGTTCCGCACGTACCCGATGGGGGAGATCTCCATCAATGGTCCCTCATGATGAACTCATCGAGGTGCTTCCTGGCCTCCTCCCTTCTCTTCTGATGCTCATCGAGGAAGGCTACCACACTATCTGCAAGGATCTTCTTGCACTCCCCGCACATGATCTCCCCTTTCCTGCAGCGGTCCTGGAGGGCGTTGATGGCATTGTCGTCCGGCTCAAAGAGATAGTACTGGTACTTGAAGACGGCGCAGACCTCAGGCCTACCCCCGAGCTTCTTCTGTTCGGCTATCGAGACCGCTCCACCAGTGAACGCATTGGCGATCTTCTTCCTGACGACCTTGGAAGGGTCTGTTGTGAATATCGTGGACCCGGGTTGCGACGAGGACATCTTGTCCGACCCCATCAGACCTGGGAACATCTTGTTGTGGATCAAAGCAGGCTTATAGTAACCCAGGAGGGGCGCTACATCTCTCGCCACCCGAAAGTGGGCGTCCTGGTCTATCCCGCAGGGAATCAGACAAGGGACGTTGTGTCCTTGGATGTCGGATTCGAGAAATGCGGGTGCGGCCTGGATGCTCGTGTAGAATATGCTTCCGATGTTGGTGCTGTTGTCAAACCCGAACACGGCCTTCGTCGTTGAGAATGTCACTCTCTTTGCCACCTTTAGGGCAATGGGGTAAAGAGTGCGAATGTTCTCAGTGTCCACGACGATCTTCGTGATCTTTGGATCAAAGCCAAGGGCGATGACGTCCAATGAGTTCTCGTACGCGCCTTCGAGAGTGTCCTCAAGTGTCAGGTCGTCGTTGAAGAGGAACTTCTCATCGTCGGTCATCTGAAAATACAGTTTGGCACCGAAGACGTCCTGAAGATACTTGGTGAATATCCAGGTTATCAGGTGACCGATGTGGGTGTGCCCGGAAGGCCCGCGACCAGTATACAGCACGAACGGACTTCCGTCATCATACATGTCCAGGATCCAATCGAGGTCCCTGTGTGAGTAGAAGACACCTCGGCGAAGCAGCGGGTGCAACTTTCCGTATCTCGACAGTCTTTCCAGAAGCGCATCGTCGATCTTCTTGGTTCCGAACTTCTCGACCAGAAGGTCATAGTCGATATCCCCGGTTACTTCCCATGGCGTGACCGAGAACTCATTATTCATCCGTGCACCATGCCAGCGAGAACAAGGTTTAAAATATATATTGCTTGTTCCAATCGATGAGCGAAACAATCCGACCGGGAGAGTACGACGAGGATAGATTGGATCGGTCAAGAAGGATCCAATGGATCGATCTGGAACGTCTTTCAGATTCTCATTGTCTCGTCGTCGGGGCCGGGGCGCTAGGCAACGAAGTCGTCAAGAACCTGGTCCTTTCTGGTGTGAAGAGGATTACGTTAGTGGACATGGACAGGGTCGTGCGCTCCAACCTAAATCGATGTGTTTTCTTCAGTGAGGATGATGCTGCCGGCGACAACTTCAAGTCAGAAATCGTCGCGAAAAGGGCCGGGGAGCTCTCTCCCGGTGCGGAGATCACGCCTCTGGTCTCGAGGATCGAGGATATCGACCTTAAATCTCTGGCAAAGATAGATATCGCCTTTGGGTGTCTCGACAACGTGGCGGCGAGACTGCATCTCAACGCCCACACATATCATCTTGGGACGCCATACGTTGACGGGGGGACATATGGAATGGCTGGAAGGATCCAGGTCGTCATTCCTCCCTCGACGCCATGCCTGCAGTGCGGAATGAACCGGACGCACTTCAAGGTCATGGAGAGAAGGTACAGTTGCACTGGGAACGAGGCCTCCTTCTACGAGCCCAAGATGCCTGCGGAGATCACGACCACCAGCGTGGTGGCCGCGATCCAGGTCAGGGAAGCTGTCAAGATAATGAGCGGGAAAGAAATGGACTGCATAAAGCACGTCCTCCACTACAACGGCCTCACCAACGCGTCAGAGAACCTCGAGCTTTCGATAGACCCGCAATGTCCCATGCATCCTTCAGATGACCGCTGATACTTCGCCGAACAAATCCAGTATTATCTCATTCTGAGAATCACCATGACTAACTGTGATGGAAACCTTTAACGAAGGATGGACTTCTCTTCCCGAAGTGATCACATGCCGTTGAGGGTCAAGGTCAGGAACGCCGAGAGCGGTGCCACAGTGGACATGGAACTTGAGGGAGAGAACACAG
>JBGOWR010000015.1:0-9767 GCA_041478695.1 Thermoplasmata archaeon
GAGAGAGTCGCAAAAGTGAGAGAAAAGAAGAGGTTTGTGAAGTCCCTAGTCACTTGCGCCTGGTGACCAGGGCAACGGCGATTATCATCACTAGAATAACAACCACTATGAGTATGATGCCAACATACGGCGCGTCGAAGAAGAAGCCAGATCCATCGTTTGTTGACCCCTCCCCGGCAGCTTCCTCAGAGATCTGTGTCTGGTAGGCCGCGATTGATGCGATACCGTTCTCAGCCTGCTCAGAGTCCACGGTGTCCATTTGTATCTCAACATCCGGGGTTAGCCCAGAAGGGATTCCCTCTGGAAGCTCGATCCCGCCAAGACCCGTACCCACGGATGTGAAGAACTGCATCCCGGGCGCGTAATAGAGCCGGTTCGGTCCGCCATCGACTTCAATCACGTAGACGTCTACGGTCCCATGTCCAAGCACAATCATCGGAGTCATATCGATGCATTCCATCTCAGCATAGATTGGCGCCTGAAATGACTCGATGACGCCGTCATGGATAGAAACGCCTTTTCCATCGGATGACAACGGGTCAAACTCGATTGGAAAGTTGGTGATTCCGGTCTGCTCGGCAAGCTCCTGCGCGAATATCTCCTGCTCGATTTCGCTCGGTAACCCCGTCGCATCGAGGAATCCGTCGATCGTACCCGATACGGTAGCGACTGACTCCACTGTCCACATGTCTCCGACATCCAATGGGAAGTCGAATATGTTCAGCATCGGATCGAAATCGATATCTACGGCCAAATTGAGGTCGAACCTGATGTCTATGCTGTAGTCGCTGTATCCGATTTCCGTCTGACCGGCGCTCATGTTGATTGTCGGTATGTTTGTTCCATCAGCACTGATAACCAAGCTGGCATTGAACTCATAGGACATCTGCTTCACGGCCAGGTCGGTCTTGTTGAATATCACGTTGCCATCGAACACTACAGCAAAGTCCGCGACAAGATCTAGCTTTACAGTCTTCTGTTCCTTCGGAGCATCATTGAGGTTCGAATAGGTACCCGCTTTTGGCATCTCACCAGAGACCTGCACGTGAACGTCCGCGTTCACTTCTCCACCGTACTTTACCGAGACATCGTACTCAGTTCCGCTCGCGTCCACAACCTCAAAGACGATCCAGGAAGCCGCTTCCCCTTGTGCCACGAAGTTGTCCAGCGTCAATCCTGCAATCTCAAGTAAATACTCTATGTCCGTTGTGTCTCCCACCATAGAGCCTATGTCGGCCTCCTTGCCCAAGGCCCACCTGTCACCTTCGTTCCAAACCGGAACTTCGGCCGTGGCGGAAACGACCGGTGAGGTGAGAGAAACCCCGACGAGCAAGAGCGCGACGGTAAGCGGCGCTGCCAATGCTATGGCCCTTCTCATTCCATTCCTCCTAACTTAACCTTGAAATCACATTCATCAGTGCTTATTAGAATGTTTCGAGCTAATTATCGGCTACTGGCACTTCCTCAATCTTGGAGGAGATGATCATAAAGTGGAGACTCTGTGCAGCAAGGAATTCAAATGAAAATGAGAAGGAAAAGGATTTGTCTAAGGTGTTTGAGGGTGGTCCTAATTGACCTTCTACATCATGCCGGGCATGCCGCCAGGAGGACAGCCTTCTCCACCTGGTGGACCCGCGCTCTTCCTCGCGGCAATGACGTCGTCTATCCTCAGGATCATGTTCGCGACTTCAGTCGCTGACTTGACAGCCTGGGTCTTGACCCTCAGAGGTTCGATGACGTCTTCCTTTAGCATGTTCTTCGGTTCAACGCTGTCCAGGTCCACGCCAAAGTACTTGGCCTCTGCACCCTTTCCCTCGTGAGCGCTCTTTAACCGGATTATGACATCCATCGCGTCGAGTCCAGCATTTTCGGCAAGAGTCCAAGGAACTACCTCCATCGCCTTGGCGAATATCTCTATTGCCAGTTGCTCCCTGCCTCCAATGCTTGCGGCGTAATCCTTGAGTCTTAGAGCCAATTCTATCTCTGGAGATCCTCCGCCGGGAATCGCCTTTCCATCCTCCAACGTTATTCCGACTACTCTCAAAGCGTCGTGGAGAGATCTTTCTACTTCATCGATGACGTGCTCGGTACCACCGCGTATGACAATGGATACCGCCTTGGGATTCTTGCACCCAGTAATGAAGGTCATGTTCTCATCGCCGACTTTCCTCTCTTCAACGGTCGCCGCCGTTCCGAGATCTGTCGATTGGAGTTGGTCTAGATTTCCGACAATGTTCGCACCCGTCGCCTTCGCGATCTTCTCAATGTCAGACTCCTTGAGCCTTCGGGTCGCGAAAATGCCTTCCTTGGCAAGATAGTGCTGCACGAGATCATCTATGCCCTTCTGGCAGAATACGACGTTCGCGCCAGAGCTCTTGATCTTCACGACCTTCTTCTTGAGAGTCGCTTCCTCCTCATCAAGGAACTTCTGCATAGCATCAGGATCGCTGATCTGAATCTTCGCCTCTACCTCGGTTTTCTTGATTTCGAGGGCGACGCTGAGCACCGCGATCTTTGCGTCCTTTACAGTTCGAGGCATCCTCGGGTGTACGCGTTCCTTATCGACGACTATACCCTGAATCATCTGGGTGTCCAATATGGACCCGCCGACTCTTTTCTCGACTTTTATGTTATCCACGTCAATGTATAGCTTGTCATCTCTCTTCTCAGAGACTGCTCTGACCGCATCCACGGCAAGGTTTGCGAGATAATCCTTCTGACCGCCAACACTCTTTCCAGTCATGGCGGTCCTCGCAATCTTCTTCAGCGTTTCGCTGTCCTTTGACGTAACGTTCAGGGCTATGCTATTCAATATTCTCACGGCTTCAGCAGCAGCCATCCTGAATCCATTCACAATAATCGTAGGGTGAACGTTCTGATCGATAAGGGACTGTGCTTTCTTCAGCAATTCCCCCGCCACTATGACCGACGTCGTCGTCCCATCGCCACATTCAGTATCCTGCGTCTTTGCGATCTCAACGATCATCTTAGCAGCTGGGTGCTGCACATCTATCTCTTTCAGAATCGTAACACCGTCATTCGTTATCACCACATCGCCCATTGAGTCAACGAGCATCTTGTCCATGCCCTTTGGCCCAAGGGTTGAGCGCACAGAATCAGCAACTGCTCGGGCGGCGGCAATATTGTTGGAAGCCGCCTCTTTGTCCTTGCTCCTCTCTGTGCCTTCCTTCAGCACGATAATCGGCTGACCTTGTCCCATAGAATATGCCATTCGTCAGACCTCCTCTTTCGCGCTGTGTATTTTAGTACTTCTATATAAACATTGTCAATAATCTACAAATTAGCCCCTGCTCAAGGCCATTTGTCGGTCTGGCACTAGGATTCGTCTGATACACTGTCGTCATTCTGAGTCAGAATGCACATTCATAAGCTAAGCCAGCATCTCTGCATAGCTTCCTGATCCTAAGCTTAGCTTTCTCGAAGTAGGATTCGGACGAAATAGCCCTGTCAAATCCCCATCTGAAATCTGTGTCTTTGAAAACCTCTGATTTATGCATCTCCTCCAACATTCCTGGACGCACTCTGAGTCCATCTACCATGACTCTTTTTGTCCCACTCTCGGCTATCTCTGAGACGAGGGTCTCGAGATTCGAGTCGGTGACCATAGGGATTATTGGACCAACCATTGAATAGGTCTCAATCCCTGCATTGTTCAACTCTCTCAGTGCCTCCAGTCTTCTTGAAGGGGCAGTCGCTTGCGGTTCGAACTTGGCTGCAATTCGATCATCCAAGGTGGTCACTGTAATCCCAATCTCGACCCTTGAGAGCTTTGAAAGAAGTGACACGTCTCTGATGACCAAATCAGATTTTGTCAGAATGCTTGTCGGGGCATCTTTCCTGATGATCTCTGTCAAGCATTTTCTGGTCAATGAAAAAATTCTCTCCACTGGCTGATATGGATCGGTGACAGTTCCTATTCCAATCATACCAGTCTTTGTCTTGAGCTCCTTACGAAGCAATACAGGGATGTTCATTCTTGCGTTTACCCATTTCCCCCATAGAGAGGGGCTGGCTTTCAGGACATATGGAGCGTAGCAATAGATGCAACCATGCTCACATCCTTCGTAAGGATTGAGAGCATAGTCTAATCCTGGCAATCGTGAACTTGAGAGGGCAGTGTGGCAGCTGACCTCCCTCGTGTTGATTCCCCTCTCTTGATTGCTTCCCTCAGTTACAGCCCCTTTTTCGGAGTATGAGAACAAATCAGGCAAAATCATCAATTCTCCTCTGATAAATCAGGTCCTTCAAAACACCGCTATGCTTCATCCATGTTGACAGTGGAATGTCCATTCGTTTTCCCAAATGAGCCAACGCTTCATTTAAAGTGCCAAATCGAGAAGGGACCTGATTGAGGGCCATTCTAACGTTCTCCCTGACATTCCAGACTCCAACGGGCATGACATATCCGGGATGAGCTTCTCTGAATATCACCGCTCCAGCCTGGCGCCTCTCCCTGCTGAGCAGTTCGTTGACAGCAAATCTCGCTGCATAGTAGCAGCCTCCAATTTGAGCATAATCCCTCCTTCCCTCGTACATTTCATGGTCGCCAAAGATCTCGATCTGCTTGCCGAGGGGATTCCAGGCAGTGTTCGGATACCATGCTTCTATCAGCTCGTATCGCCAAGTGGTAGGAAGCAAGAGAACTGACCATCTGTTATCTAGTTGTTCCCAGTCATACATCCTAAACTCATCGATTGTCGAATACATCTTGTTTCTTTCGAGAAGAGCTTTTCCAATCATGTCGTCGACCGCGGTTATGCTCCATCTAGTCGGCACGAATCTTCGATTCTTGTTCAAACCAAATGCTCCGACGCTGAAGGCCTTCTGTATCTTCGACACAAAGACTCCGCGTGAGTAAAGGTCGGAGACCGCTTCTACTGCCTTCAGGTCAGTGTCATAGAACGCCTTCTCGATTCTATGATCATACTTGGGATTCCCAATCGACAAGCTCCTGAGTCTTGCTGAAGGACCAAAAGGCTGGATTTCATCGTCAAGCACTATCCTTCCAGCAGGTTTCTTCTGGAACGCAGCTTCGACATCGATTGGATTTGTTGCGAGGGCAAGCTCCCTTGTATGATTCAAGATTCGCCCGTTGGATTGGAGATCGGTCACATCGATCCGATGCTTGCCTCTTACTAGTGAGAATCTAAAATCGACGATATCGTCGATTGTTCTTCCCATCCACATTTCCGGAGTATCCATTATGGACGTGTCTCCCAATGTTGGAGGCACTAGCGGTCCAACATCAACGTTCGGATACCCAAATCGACCAACGAAGACGGCGGGAGGGGAATTGCCGTAGAGATTGAGGGTGTCAATCAACTGCCTCGTCCTAGCCTGGGAGTAGAACTTTATCATGAGAGGGCAGCGCTCCTTACCACACAACATCCGAGAGCCCTTGCAAAGCGCGCAGCCTCTGGTGGGAGAGTGGTCTCTCGATGGTGGATTCAAACCCCTGAAGAGTTCAGCGAGATCGGCGCGATCGATAGCCATGATCCGTCTGAGTTCAGTAAAAGACACTCTCTATTTTACTTTTCCTGACGCCACGACAAAAGTGAGCTCAGCCAGCCCAAGAAAAGAGGTTGTAGACCCCTTTCTCGCTGTATTGAGCGCCTTTGACAAAACGAATGTTCGCTCCCTTGATTCTGTATGACATATGTACCATCGTCCGATATGTGTCATCCTCTTTGATTGGAAAGCGCGCATAGATCCTAGTTCTTCCAAGCGAAAATGATCTATCTTCGCAACTACGGAGGAGTGTCACGAAACCCAAATCAACTCGATCCATCAGCGGATCGACCAAAAGCAGTTTGATGGATGAATAATCGTCGTCGTCCGGTCTTTGATAAGTATGCAGAAGCGCCACACCAAAGACCTCCCCATTTTTCTCCAAAAAGAAGGTGACGCCCAATTCCTTTTTACATAAGATGTCGAATTCGCATGACGGATCAAGACCTGGATAGATCGAATTCCCAATTCTTTTCATCGCTTGCGAAATTCTATTGTGATCAATCACACCTGCTTCTTTGATCTCTCCTTCTTCGGGCATTTCGTTCCTTGTCCTCCTAGCACTGGAATCCAATGTCTTGTCAGTTATCAGCGTCAGTGAAGTTGGGTGATATCCATGAGAAAGGTAGAAGTGCAGATTCTTGGGTATGTGGGACATCGTCTCCAATCCCAAGACCCTCACTCCCCTATCGCGAAGGAAATGCTCCGCTTCCTCCAGAAGAGCGCTTCCAACACCCGTGTTCTGATGCTCTGGGAGGACTTCAAACGGGCCCAACCAGCCGACGCTCCCCCAGACGTGGGAATAAGCAGCACCTATGATCTCTCCCTTCCTTTCCGCAACGAGGCAACCCTTCGGTTCAGTCGACATATAACCTTCAATAATCTGTCGAGAACGTATCGGATATTTCACTTTTCTACCAATATCATGCGATGCGAGATCTGACCATGCCTCCTGGCCGACGAATCGTATGTCCTCCATATCGTCTGGAGACATAGGACGAATCACGATATCCTTTCTTCTTAAAAGTCGCAGACCCTTCATGCGAGCGGATGCCCCCTGACATAGAGTCTAACCAGCGATGACGGGCTCATTGATCGATTGACCAATTGGAGTGTATGCGGAATCGCATCTCTAATCGAAGATAGATTAGCCTTTTTCTCAGCCGTTGTCTTTCCTCCCTGCCCTGCAGCGGTTGCTGATCAACGCAGCGGTCGCACCTGCCCCAACGCCGTTGTCGATATTGACTACCGCAAGACCCGGAGAACATGTCTGCAGCATCGACATGAGTGCAGCGACACCCTCCCCTCCCATCCCATAACCCACAGATGTAGGGACTCCGATGACAGGAACGTCGGCAAGACTCGAGACAACGGACGGTAATGCTCCTTCCATGCCTGCGACCACAATCAATGCATCACATCCCTTCTCAAGCATGGATGCAAGTGGGTCCATGAATCTATGATAGCCCGCAATTCCGACATCATATGCGACCTCAACATGGCACCCCATGGCCTCCGCCACGATCCTCGCCTCTTCCGCCACTGAGACATCCGAGGTCCCCGCGGCGAGTATCCCTATCATACCAGTCCGCTTGATCCTCTTCCGTTTGTCAACGACAATCATGGACGCCTTCTCTTCCCATCTCACGCCTCTGGCGCCTACATGCTCTCTGACCGCCTCGTAGTGAATTGGGGATGCCCTCGAGATGATCACCAGGTTCCTCTCCTGGAGCACATGCTTAACGATATCCGCCAAGATGTCAGGTTCCTTGGAGTCGCCCAGGATAATCTCAGGGATCCCCCTCCTTGCATCTCTCGCATGGTCAAACACTGTGTGATTGCCGATGCGTTCCAGAAAATCCAACTTGAGTGCCTTCTCTGCCGCAGCTGCACCGATTTCTCCACGTTTGTAGCGCTCCAGAATCTCGCGGACATTCATGGTCGCGTTATATGCTACGAGTCTATTTTTCTTTTCTCTTTGGAATCTTAAAGAAACCAGATTGTGCCTTGTGGATAATCTTTTTAAGCCGATTTCTCTATGATGCTCGTTGTGTCAACTCGAGGAAAGCTGGAGAGATTGAAGGAGATCTTAATTGAAATGGGAGAAGCCGCAGTCGCATTCTCGGGCGGCGTCGACAGCACTCTGCTCCTCAAGATAGCCCACGACGTCTTGGGAGATCGTGTGGTAGCGATGACGAGCGTCTCCGAGACCTTCGCCGCATGGGAGAAGAAGGAGGCGGTGCGTCTGGCCAAGGAGATAGGCGTCCCAATGTATCTGATACACTCGAAGGAGATGCAGGATCGATGCTTCATCAAGAACACACCTGACCGTTGCTATCATTGTAAGAGGGCTCTTTTTTCGGAAATCAGAGGGGTTGCTGAGCGTCATGGAATCTCGACCATCGTCGACGGCAACAATGCCGACGACATTACATCTCATAGACCAGGCAGGAAAGCGAGCGAGGAGATGGGTGTCAGAAGTCCCCTGGCCGAGGCGGGACTGACAAAGGAAGAGATAAGGTCTATCTCTAAGAAAATGGGACTTGCCACCGCTGAGAAACCTCAGAATGCCTGCTTGGCGTCGAGAATTCCGTACAATGAGATTATCACGAAAGAGAAGCTCGATATGATAGAGATGTCGGAGAAACGTATCAGGGCTCTAGGTTTTCCGCAGCTGCGCGTCAGACATCATGGCTCGATAGCTCGCATCGAGGTCCCTCAGCAAGACATCGAACTTGTTGTCAAGAAGAAGAGCGAGATCGCCAAGATTCTCAAAGATGTTGGTTTCGTATATTCAACGATTGATCTGCAGGGTTTCAGGAGCGGAAGCATGCTTGATGCCCTGAAGGATGAGACCTCATTCAAGCGGACCGCACGATCACATCGATGACTTGGTGAAATTGATATTGTTGATTAGAACGCTCGGCGAAAGCGTCGGGACCTCGACCTCCCACCATTTGACCCACTTCCTCTCCCTTGTCAAAGATGAGACATTCGACAAGATCCTCAACATGTTATCGCTTATCCTCAGCTCTCTGATCGATTTCTCGATCTGCCCATTCTTGATGAGGAACATGGCGTCCCTAGGTATGACGGAGAAGTCCCCCGTGGCATAGTTCTGATATCTGAGGTACCAGTCGTTGGTGACATACACCCCTTTGTCGACGGATCCTATGAGGTCCTCAAGGGTCTTGTCGCCCGCCTCGACAACGAGATTGAATGGATGAGGGATCATAAGACCTGCATTCGCCGTGCTTTCAGTCCCGAATTTCTTGGCGGTAGAGCTGTTGTGCAAGTAGCTCCTCAGAGTGCCGTTCTCAATGATCGCTGTTCGCCTCGTAGGCATGCCCTCAGCGTCGAATGGGAACGCACCGTAGGAGCCTTTGAGAGTCGCATCGTCAGCGAGACCGAACTTATCCGATGCAATCTTCTGACCGATCTTTCCTCCCAAAAAGGACAGGCCCATGTCGACATTGAACGCCGATGCCGATCTACCCACTTGACAAGCAAGATCCGCGAAGACCAGCGGCCCGAGCACCGCCTCGTACACACCCGGTTCACCATCCACTGGGTTCGCAGAAGCCTTGGCGAACCTGCCAGCCTCTGCTCCTACTTCCTCGGGTTTGAAGTCTCGCTCCGATGCTGCAATTGCCGTTGAATGACCTGATGCCAGGCTTGAAAGGAAGGCTCTGACGGAAATCTCAATGCTCGAACTCCTCGCAGAAGCGATAACGTCCCCAGTCGTTCTTAGGATCACCCTGCTGTTCCGGACAATAAGCGATCCGGCCATACGTTGGGCCCCTTCCTTCAATCCCGCGTCGATGGCCGATTCCACGAATCCCACAAGCTCTCTCTGCTCCATTTCGAGCTTCGGCTGGTCCAAGGCGGTCTGGTCGTACTGGAATGGACCCTTCGGCAGGGGAGCGTAGACATCACCAGGCGGGGCCCGTTTTGCTGACGCAACCGCTCGTCTTGCAGATGTCAGAAGGGTCTTCTTCGAAAGGTCCGCGACGCCTACACCGGCCTTCCTCTCCCGATCGGCCACGAAGATATAGGCCGAAGCATCCTTTAGGGAGTTCGAGACAGTGATTTCGTTGTTCGAGAAACGGATCATCGTCTCCTCGATTTCGGCGACCGTTACGACCGAATCCGAGGCTCCCTCGTTCTTGCAGGTCTTAAGAACGAACTCACAGATGTCTTCTGCTTTCATGAGATGCCCCCAACTGCGACGTTTCTAA
>JBGOWR010000175.1:0-2855 GCA_041478695.1 Thermoplasmata archaeon
AAGCGAGTTCATCAGGGCTCGTCAGATAATACTTGAGGATTCCTTCGTCAGTGTGGAATCAAGACCAATGATCAGGAGGGTTTCAGTGAAGGTTGATCTACCGTCACTAGACTGTCCTATCGGAGACTTTGAACGGTTGCACAGAGCCCTTGAGGGACGGGTCAATGAAGGACGATTGACCGCATCATTGCCTGTGATTTCATCACTTCCTAAGCTCTTGCGTTCATATACGGACCTCTATGCCATCCTTCGGGGCGATGAACTCCTTCATCTGACGTCTGACATGGATCAGGGGAAGTACGGCGTGGCTGTTGACATTGGGACGACTACCGTCGTCGCCTATCTCATGGACCTTGATTCAGGGGAAGAAATGGCAGTTGAGTCGGATATGAATCCTCAGATGGGACACGGGGATGACGTTCTCTCAAGGATGACTTTCGCGATGGAAAATAGATATGGACGCTCCATCCTTCAATCCTCAATCGTTCAATGTATAAACAAATTGATTGATGCTTGCTGCGCTTCGGTGAATATATCCAGAGAAGATGTTTTTGAGGTCGTCGTAGTAGGAAATACCGCGATGCATCACATGCTCTTCGGACTCGATACGATAGGACTTGCATTATCTCCATATGTTCCGGTCGTCGCTGATTCATTAGAGGTGAAGGCTCGAGAAGTTGGAGTGTTCATTGGTGATGAAGGTTATGTATCCTCACTGCCCAATGTGGCGGG
Source organism: Thermoplasmata archaeon (assembly GCA_041478695.1). Lineage (GTDB taxonomy): Archaea > Thermoplasmatota > Thermoplasmata > Methanomassiliicoccales > JACIVX01 > JAJRAG01. The sequence continues at coordinate 733 of JBGOWR010000175.1, forward strand.
TTTCGTTGGAGCAGATCACGTCGCGGTTCTCCTAGCTTCGAGATTGTGGGAGTCGGAGGATCCGAAGCTCGTCATAGACATAGGCACAAATGGGGAGATTTCTGTCGGGAATTCCGATGGAATTGCGAGCACATCTTGTGCCGCGGGACCGGCCTTCGAGGGTGCCAACTTGTCATTCGGAATGAGGGGGACCGATGGCGCGATCGACCATCTATCGATCTCTGACGATCTCGATGTCTCTTACACGACCATAAACGGTCTGAAGCCGAGGGGGCTGTGCGGCTCCGGGGTCGTGGACGCGATTTCTGAGATGTTCAAAGCTGGAGTGATCGAGAGAAACGGGAGGATTAGAGAGGAACTCGGATCACCCAGGATTAGAGTTGTTGATGGCGAGTCACAATTCATTGTCGCCACTCGTGATGAAACGTCGATGAATGAGCCGATCGTGATTACGCAGAACGATATCGTTCAAATGCAGTATGCGAAGGCTGCAATGTATGCTGGCACTTCGATCCTCATGGAGAGGATGAATATCAACTCCTCGAAACTCGACGCAATACTACTTGCCGGAGCCTTTGGCAATTACGTGAGACCGGCGAGCGCGAGAATCATCGGGCTCTTTCCAGAAATACCATTGGACAGAATAATCGGAATTGGCAATGCGGCTGGGGCGGGCGCCAAGATGGCCCTACTGAACGAGGACGTGAGGAAGAAGGCGCGGGAGTTGGCGACGAGCATAGAGTACGTCGAGCTTGCGGCCCATGCACAATTCGAGGATAGGTTCTACAATGCGCTATACTTTCCCAACTACGATACGTCTTCTTTCCCACAAGTAATGTCCGAGATTTCGTCGACATAAGCATTGTAACGGAGAAAACAGTCATGCATCTGGTCACTCGGAAGCAAAAGGTAATTTAGGGAAGGAACTATCATCGAAATACAAGGCAATAGGGGTTTGACATGAAGGGATATTCTGGCAAGATACTGACTCTTGATTTGGAGGACCGCTCAACCAGAGTTGATCCGCTGGACCATGAAATCGCAAAGAAATACATCGGCGGCAAGGGTCTGGGCGGCTATTTGATGATGAAAGGCGTTCCTGCTGGAATAGATCCTCTCTCTCCCGAGAATCTGCTTGCTATCACGATCGGCCCCTTGACAGGCACGAGGGCTCCGACCTCGAACAGGTTCGGCGCGTTCTTCAAGTCCCCCCTGACTGGGATATGGGGAGAGTCCTATGCCGGAGGACACTTAGGTCCTCACATCAAGAAGGCAGGCTATGATGCAATCGTCATCAAAAAGAAATCGAAGCATCCAGTTTACATCTCTATTATCGATGATGTCGTCACTTTCAATGATGCCTCAGGCCTCTGGGGAAAGAACACGATGGAAACTGAAGAGGCTGTAAGGAAGGAAGTAGGTGAGGAAAAAGCGAAGGTGATGACAATCGGGCCCGCGGGAGAGAACATGGTGAGGTATGCCTGCGTGTGCAATGATTATTACAGACAGCTCGGGAGAGCGGGTGCAGGGGCCGTCATGGGATCCAAGAACCTCAAGGCTATCGCATTTCTCGGAACTGGCCAGATTGATCTCGCGGACGAGGAGAAGTTCGAGGCGGTGGTCAGGGAAGTATCAGCCAGGATTCCAAAGGATGGACCGATGACCAAGTTCGGGACGCCGAACATGGTCAATATCCAGAACGCCCTAGGGGTCTTTCCGACTCATTACTGGCAGAAGGGTTTTTTCGACGCCCATGGGAACATAAATGCGCCTACAATGGCCAAAGAGATACTGGACAAGAACAAGGCATGCTGGAATTGTCCGGTCGCTTGTGGAAAAATGTCCTCCGTCAAGGATGGAAAGTATGCGGGGACAATCGTTGAGGGCCCCGAATACGAAACGTTGTTTGCTTTCGGAGGTCTATGTGAGCTTGCAGACATCAAGGCTATCGCGAAGGCCAACGAGGTTTGCGATTTGCTCGGACTCGACACCATAACGTCAGGAAATGTGATAGGATTTGCCATGAGGGCCTATGAGCTAGGAAAGATTCAGTCTTCATTCCCCATAAAGTTCGGAGATGACGAGGTCACGATGAAGCTCTTGAATTTGATTGCAATGAGGGA
>JBGOWR010000177.1:0-2838 GCA_041478695.1 Thermoplasmata archaeon
CGTTTTCCGTCGCGTCACATACGATCACTTTTCCATCCAATATGACGTCGACACCGAGCAGAGTCTTCTTGATACTCAGATTCCCCGACACAGCTTCAACGGTAGTTCCAGGGCCAAGAATGTAGAGAACACCGTCCTCCAGATTCTCTGAGACATACTGACCTATCTCGTCCTTCTCTTCCTCGGCCGTGATGGTAGCCACTTCGCTTTTCGAATGCTGAATCAGTGCGGGCTCATGCGGGACCAGCATGTGGCCATAAAGAGAAGCGCTGAGACGCCCTCCCCTAAAGGCATCCTCGTCGATATCCATTACTTCCGCTCGATGCAAAGGTAAAGAACCGGATCCGAAAAGCCTGAGGAGTCTCCCAGCCGCCTCGGGATTGATCGAGAAGACGCCCGAATGCATTTTCACTCCAGACGGGATACCGATTACGGGGATCCTCTCGTCTATGGCGTCAAACACATCCCGAGCAGTCCCGTCTCCTCCTGCGAACAGCAGGATTTGCCCACCGAGGTCGACGACCTTCTTGCACACTATTCTTGTATCATTAGCAGAGCTTGGATTTTCGGGGACATATACCACATCGAATTTCGCTTTGGTCCGAAGCAGCAATTCCTCTCCCATGTTCCCTCCCGCAGTAAGGAATTCATATTCTCCGAGAGGGCCAGCAGACTTCAGCGATTCAAATGCTCTTTCTTCAACGACTGATACCGCCCCTCTTCTAATGGATTCTAGAAGGATATCGTTCCCGTCCGTTCCCTTAAGGCCTACCCTGCCCCCCATCCCTGCGATGGGATTGACCACGAGGCCGACATGCACATTGCTTCATCTACATCTGGTTTCATGAATTCTTCTATTTCACTTAAATGAATAGAATTGTCCGAAGACCTCTTCGTCCTTTGAAACTCAATTCGGTCGCATTATGCGGAATCGGGTCATCCGCCATGACGAAAAATATATGGGCGGGTGTTTCCCGCCGCCTGGATTAGCCTGCTCATTCTTTGATTTCAGGTAGCATCTCATCGTGCAGCGAAATCGGGGTCCATGTTCGTCGTGAAATGCATGCCATCGAACTCACCCACTGACGCGTGGATCAGTTCGGCCTCAGGTGTTGAAGTGTGGGCCATCTCATTTGTTTCTTCCTCATCCAATTCGTGAAGCATCTCTTCGACGTCCGAGGCTATCTGGGTAATGAAGGACTCGCTGATCTTGGCACAAACCGATTCGATGATCTTGACGATGCTTCGCTCCATTATTGCGAAACTATCTCTGACCGCGACATCCCCCGCGATCTCAAGCAACCTGTCGTTGTCCAGAACGAGCACGGTCTCGGCCGATCCTCGCAGTCTTTTAAGACCCTCTTGCGCCCGCTTCAGATTCTCCTTCTCGAACGAGAATGGATTGATCGCTATAGCGAAGGTTACGGCATCGAGCTCCCTTGCCACTTCGGCGATGACTGGTGCTGCCCCAGTACCGGTCCCTCCACCCATGCCCGCGATCACAAAGACGATGTCACTGCCTTTGAGGACCTCTTTGAATGTGGGCCTGGCGCACTCAGCGCAATACTCCCCTACCTCAGGGAATCCGCCTGCACCTTCTCCTTGCGTCACATCCTTTCCGATGAGGATCTTCTTATGTGCATCGATCTTCTCGAGCTTCTTCTCGTCGGTGTTCACCGCAATGGTCTCGATGTTGCTTTTACAGCCCCAGTAGATTCCGTTTATTATGTTGTTCCCAGCACCGCCGCAACCTACGACCGAAATCCGTGGCTCTATCATCCCTTTGCTGAGCATTTCGACGATTTGCTCAGTCTTCATAGTCTTGTTCATGTTCATTTAACCCCCAGGTCGCGACTGAGTTTGAGCAGGCTAATCACGCGGCTTTGCGCTAGACAAAACCGTGCATCCCATCCCTTCACTAGGCCCTTGACTCTCAGTCTGATAGTTACATTGTCCCCGACAGGTTCAATCAGGCACGACTTCGAGAATCTCCCGGTTCGTCTCGAAGATCTTCTTTTTAACGTCCTCAAGGTATTCTTTCGGAACGAACTCCTTTCGAACGCAGTCCTCGATGGCCCCACCGACCGAGTTGTAGATTCCGGCTCTCACCATTCCCTCGATGAAACCGAGAGCCGCTCGTGGTATCTTGACTGGAATTTCCTTTGCATTCGTTTCCGATACCTGAGTTCCCTTTGCTTCAATGAACGAATGGAGGGCGATCCTTGCAAGCCGAGACCGGTTGGAGAATTCAGGGTGCTCTTCAACAAATCTGTCGAGGAGTTCGAGCTCTTCTCTTCCGAGCCTCAGCGATATTCTTTCACCATCCATTTCGGTGCCCACCTCACTCCCGTCCTGAACGTCATACATTATGTCATACTTTATATTTAAACATTTCTCGATTTGTCATACGAAGTCATACATGGTGCCACGCGCATCTGGTAGCTCAAAAAAACCGACAAATTCGAGCACCATTTGTACCTCTGAAAGACACCGAAACAATCTTTACGGCCTTTTGGCATACCGACGCCAAGGCACCCAAATGACAAGCCGATCAGCCGATATCGAAGCGAAATGGCAAGAGCGATGGTATTCTGCAGGCATCAACGAATCGGAGGCCGACTCTCGTCCGAAATTCATGATGATATTTGCATACCCAGGTGTCACTGGGTATCTTCATGTCGGCCATATGCGTGGCTACACTTACGTAGATGCGATTACGCGATACATGAGGATGACAGGCCACAATGTGCTCTTCCCGGTCGGAACTCACGCAACCGGCAATGGAGCAATCAGTCTGGCGAACCGGATAAGGTCAAGGGACCCCGGGACAATCGAGTA
>JBGOWR010000168.1:0-2968 GCA_041478695.1 Thermoplasmata archaeon
ATTACCGCAACACTTCTCTGAGATCTAATTGTGCTTCGCGGATAATGTCACAAGTCTGCATAAGCATTCCTAGAGAACATGAGCTATGCACTCTTTAGCATGTTTGAGGACAACGGGGAATATGCGCCAGCGAAATCCATTTAATATGGGATAAGCATTATTATGCTCAAGGGATGGGACGATGGGCATACCTGCTGAAGATCCTGCTCATGAGCTTGAGCGAGCGCAGAACTTGGTCGAATTCATTCTGGCGATCCTTGTGCCAGTGACGATCGCACTCATGCTCTTCTCATATGTTATATTCAGAGAATTGTTTGACATCTTCTTCGTTCTTGCGATAGTGGTGGCGGCCATCGCCCTGTGGCCTGCGAAGAAGATCCATGACCTCCACTACGAATGCTGGTCCCAGAATACCATGCCCCTCAAGATCGTAACGAGCTTCGTAGGCATGATCTACATATCCGTGGTATCGGTGTTCTCAGTTGCTATGATCGCGCTCTATGAAGGGTTGGCTCCAGAGAATCCACTGACCTTTGGGATAGTGGGAGGCCTTCTTTTCGTTTTACTGGGAGTGATGACGTACAATGCGCGGTACCGCGACAAGTTCCTGGCCATGGAGAAACGATTCTTCCACAAGAATCCTCGGTACCTAGAAGAGATAATCGCAGAGTTCTTGGAGAGCAAAGGCGACAAGCTAGCGAGGTATCAAAATGACAAAGGATCGAGACTGGTTGTCGACGGAAAGAAACTTGCAGTGAACATTGCACCTCTCGGGTCGGGCAATGCCGAAATAACGATTGAGGAAATCGATATGGGAAACGTGGATCTCTTCAACAGCCTAAAGGACTTTCTCAGATCGAAAACCTAGGGCCTGCCCCTGGATTCACCGTTCACGATTGCTCTCGCAATGAGATGGGCGATGCGTATAGGCTCCGGAATGTTGCCGCGGATAGTGCACTCCTGAATCAGTTCCGAAGCTTTGTTCACATCCATCCCGGAAACCGAAACATAAATCGGCTTATGAGAGGTGGGGATTGGGACCAACTGGTGTTTGTCTATCATCCTCATCCTTTCTACCCAGTCGGGGAAATGTTTTTTCAAGGCGCTCCTAATCTTGACCTTGTCGGGCATATCTCGCGTCACAGTCGCTGAGGGTATTCCGGTCGCTTCTTGAAGATGTGATATGTCGACTATGTTGAACCCACCGAGAGCGATGCCGTCGATCATTATCAGCTTCAATTGCTCGAGGTACCTGGATTTTCGTAGCATACCCACGAGAACATCATTGGCATCCGTTCCATCTATCTCGCACTCCGAGGTCATGACGGCCTCGATGTAGTTGGGAATGCGCATGACGACTCCGACAACATACACCCTGCCATTCTTGAAAGTGAAAGGTGAATCGTCTATGCCAACGACTCTGACCTGGCTCTTCAATCACATCAGCCCCAGATGACCTGTCACTCTATCTATCAAGTTGTCGGGAGCCGGGCCGATGCCCAGACATGTCGTCGTGTCCGGAGGCAATTCAGTATGCCCGGCATCAACGATCAGAGAAGTAATCAATCCAGCATCCTCTGCAGATACCTTGAGAGAATACAGCTCCGCTAGACCCGAGACCTTGACCACCACTTTCTTTGCCCCTTCCTCATGCCACGTCTTGAACCATACGGGTTTCTTCTTCTCTGAAGCGAGAGCGCAGTTCACAGCGGCATGCGCCACTTGAGCCGCCATCTTCCCGAGAGATAACTTCAGGTCGATGCGGACGGCGATGACCATCTTGTGCTCCATCTTAATCATCTGGATTCCGTAGGATAGAATCGTCTGAAAGACTTAATAGCTTCGTCGCGATTCTACTGGCATGCTCGAGCTCATGAGACGGGACGGACTGGCAAGGATCTGCAGCCTGGATACCCGAAGAGGGACTCTGGAAACGCCTTGCCTTCTACCCGTCATCAACCCCAAGATAATGACCATACGACCGAGGGAGCTCTTCGATGAGTTCGGGGTCGAAGCACTCATCACGAACTCATACATAATACGTAAGGATCCGATCCTGAGGGAGAAGGCGCTCAGCGCGGGCGTCCATGACCTGATCGATTTTCCTGGGGTCATCATGACCGACAGCGGGACTTTCCAGTCATATGTCCATGGGGAAATCGATGTCAACAATAAGGAGATCGTAGAGTTCCAAAGAGATATTGGAGCCGACATCGGAACGGTTCTCGACATCTTCACGGAACCTTCCTGGGGGAAGAAGAGGACCTCCGATGCCGTCGACGTTACTATCGAAAGGACAATCGAGGCTACATCGCTCAAGGGGAAAATGATGTTAGCTGGTGTCGTCCAGGGATCCCTCTATCCAGATCTCCGAGAGAGGTGTGCGAGAAGACTCTCAGAGCTGGATGTCGATGTTCATCCGATAGGTGGTGTCGTCCCTTTGATGGAGAAGTACAGATTCGCTGATCTTGTGGATGTCATAGTCTCCTCGAAAACGGGCCTCACACCATCGAGACCGGTCCATCTCTTCGGCGCAGGACACCCGATGGTCTTCGCACTCGCTGTCCTGCTCGGTTGCGATATGTTCGATTCGGCATCGTATGCAAAGTACGCTAGGGATGACAGGCTCATGTTCTCAGAGGGTACGATGCACCTGAAGGATATGAAGAGGATCAGTTGCCAGTGCCCCTACTGTCGAGGACAGACGATCGAGACTATTGGTAGAATGAGTGAGGAGGAAAGGGTCAGACTTATCGCGAAGCACAACCTCCACGAGTCGTTAAAGGAGATCGAGAACATCAAAAGGGCGATACATGAAGGCAACCTTTGGGAGCTGGTCGAGCTCAGATGCAGATCTCACCCGGAATTGCTGAACGGATTAAGGAGGCTCAGAGAGTACAAAGACTACATGGAGAAGTTCGAACCATTGAGCCGTGACAGTCCGTTCTTCTACACCGGGCCTGAATCG
>JBGOWR010000109.1:0-3925 GCA_041478695.1 Thermoplasmata archaeon
AAAACTCAGATTATCCACAATCTTCTGGTTCGCTATCTCAATGCTCAGCTTGGTCACCTTTAGAATATAATCGCCAGGGGCCTCCATAAGAACCGATTTTTCACACTAGGATACCCGCTTTATAAAGACTTTATGGAACAAATGCATTGTCAACTCCCCGTCGGTTCCAAGTGTGCCATACCACGACCGTCTCAATCTGGAATCTCGAACAGAAACCAAATTGATGAATCGGTTGGAGCCATACTTATGCCAATTCATCATCCGGTCCGTGCCCTCGATAACCTACGCCTCCGCTGAGAGAGGGAATTTGCATCGTATCTTGAAGCAGCATACAAGTGCAGGATCGCAGGTCTACGATCGGAAGACAGTGTATCGCCAGTTATTTCAGATCTTCAATCCAGTCCTTATTTTATTTGGATGAGAGTATAAGAACCTATATAAAGGGGTATTTAAATAACCGGCCCAGGTGTCCACATGGCCAAGATAAAGATCGAGAACGTCGTGGCTTCCACATCACTAGGCGAAGAACTAGACCTGCAGTCTATCGCGCTCGCGCTCGATGGAGCTGAGTACGAGCCTGAACAGTTTCCGGGACTCATATACAGGCTGAAGGAGCCAAAGACCGCCACCCTTCTTTTCAGGAGTGGGAAGGTCGTCTGCACCGGCGCCAAGAGCCTGGAGCACGTCAAAGTCGCGATCAACAAGGTCGCAAAACAGATCGAGCGTGCAGGAATCAAGATCAAGGTGGAACCAAAAATCGAGGTCCAGAACATCGTTGCCTCATCAGATCTCGGCGCAGAGATCAATCTGAACGCCATAGCGATCTCGCTTGGCTTGGAGAAGGTGGAGTACGAGCCGGAGCAGTTCCCAGGCCTGGTCTACAGAATAGACGAGCCGAAGGTGGTCGTTCTCCTATTCGGATCTGGTAAACTCGTCTGCACTGGCGCAAGAAAGCCTCAGGACGTCGAAGCCGCGGTCAACAAGATAACCGAGGAACTGAAAGCGGCGGGTCTGTTGCACTGAGCTATGAAATTTCCGATACTGGATAATCACATCCATCTTCAGCCATCAGGTCGGAACATAGAGGCCCTGAAAGAATTCTCGAGAGCTGGCGGAACGCATGCCATGCTCTCCCAGCTTCCATACCACGAGGTCCAAGTCAAAGACGAGAAGGATTTCAGAGCTTCCTATCAGATCACATTGGACATCGCAGATAGGGCGAGGAAGGAAACGGACGTGGGCGTGTTCGTCAGCATCGGACCATATCCAGTCCTATTGATTGGTCTAGCAAGGAAACACGGGCTCTCCAAGGCTACAGAAATAATGAAAGCCGGGATGGACATTGCTGGGGAACTTGTCAAGGATGGAGCGGCCGTTGCAATAGGGGAGATCGGTAGACCTCATTTCCCTGTGCCGTCTGAAATACTTCAGGCCTCGAACGCGATCATGCTATATGGCATGGAAGTCGCATCAGACATCGGATGTGCGGTGGTGTTGCACGCCGAGAGAGCAACGCCCGAGTCAATGATGGAGATCGCTAGGATGGCCGATGCGGCGGGTCTAGACAGGGGGAGGGTCGTCAAGCATTATTGCCCTCCTCTAGTACTGGAAGAGGAAAACCATGGTCTGTTCCCATCGGTCCTCGCGAGCAGATCTTCGATCGAAGAGGCTCTGCACAAGAGCTCAAGATTCATGATGGAGACGGATTATCTGGACGACCTCTCAAGACCCGGAGCGGTCATGTCGATAACAACCGTTCCTAAGAGGACGAAAGCCCTATTGGCCTCAGGGTCCATGAATGAGGAAACGATCTGGAAGATACACAAGAAGAACCCGGAGACAGTGTATGGGATCGAGATTCGGTGATTGTCAGACAGAGATGCCCTAATCTAAGTACCGAACTTCGAAACGATCGAAACCGCCTTTGCAGTCGGACCAATCGATCTCGACGCTGTCCACCTTGGCGGCAGGGTGCTCTGTCCTTAGTCTCCTAACGACCTTATCGATGTCTTCCCTTTCTCCTTCGAAGACCGCCCTGACGGACCCATCGGGCATATTTATCACCCAGCCGAGGATGTCGAGCTCGGCTGCGAAGCGCCTGGCATAATCCCTGAAGTACACTCCCTGAACCTTGCCGATGAACCTCGCTTCCGCCCTGACCCTCATCAAGCTGCACATCGATTTCATTGCTGAAAAGGACTTCGCATTCTTCTAGATAGATGAACCTCGATCCGTTGATGCGTAAGAGTACCCTCCCCCAGCCACATGAAGTCGGTAAACCTTATATGTATGAATGCGACATAATAACCATCGGGATGCACGTTTCTGGGATGGGAGCGGGCATTAGGTCAAGGATGGTGACAGTGTATGAAATCTTCATTGGCAGATTCTCTCACGAGAGGGATCGGTGGGAGTACTGGAACGGGGATGGAGGCTCCGGGCGAGCTCGCTTCGGATGCTGAACTAATCGAAATGTTGCAGAAACTGAGGACGAACATTACGATCGTAGGAATTGGCGGCGGAGGATGCAACACGATCGCAAGGATTTGCGAGGAGGGTGTCGCTGGCGTCAACCTCTACGCAGCGAACACAGACGCACAACATCTTCTCACGCTCAAATCTCCCAATAAGATACTCCTCGGAAGGCGCAGCACGCGAGGCCTGGGAGCTGGTGCGCTTCCTCAGGTCGGAGAAGAGGCGGCGCACGAGGCAGAGGAGGAAATAAGGAAAGCGCTCACTGGCGCAAACTTGGTCTTTGTCACCGCCGGAATGGGCGGGGGGACTGGCACAGGCGGAGCAGCAGTCGTCGCAGAGATAGCGAAGGAAATCGGAGCCCTGACGGTTGCGATCACTACGATTCCTTTCAGAGGAGAAGGTCGGCTCAGAATGGAGAACGCCGAGTGGGGTCTGGAGCGATTGAGGAACGTAGCAGACACCGTGATAGTGATCCCGAACGACAGACTGCTGAAGCTCGTGCCGAGGATGTCGCTCAACTCCGCCTTCAAGGTGGCGGATGAAGTGCTCATGAGGGCGATCAAAGGAATAACCGAACTCATAACCAAGCCGGGCCTTGTGAATTTGGACTTCAACGACGTCAAGACCATCATGAAGGGCGGAGGTGTTGCTATGATCGGCCTGGGAGAGTCGGCCGGGCACATCGATGAACGCGCCCAAGAAGCGCTCGATGAGGCGCTCAGCTCGCCGCTACTCGAGGTTGACATCAGCAACGCTACCGGAGTGCTGATCAACGTAGTTGGTGGACCGGACATGACGATCTCCGAGGCCGAGACAGTGGCCGAGGAGGTACAGAAGAAGGTCAGTCCCAGCGCGAGGATCCTATGGGGCGCCGTGATAGACCCGATGCTCGAGCACAAGATGAGAGTGCTCCTCGTCATGACGGGCGTCCAGTCGAAACAGATACTCGGGAGGGCCGAGGACTATACGCGGGTGAAGGGCGCGGATATCGATCTCATTCGATAGAAAATCCAGCGGTGGCAGCGCTGGAGACGGATTGAAATCACACCTGTCCTTGACCCGTGACTTCAATCCCCTTCCTGTCGCATCTTAGAGCACACCGAGTGCTTGACGCGACCGCAAGAACCCCGAAATCTCATGCTTCCAGACGTCACTTGCTGATGCGGAGTCACCGAAACCTTTTAGAATTCAAATGCACGTAAGGCTGTAAACAGAGTGAACAGATTCAGTGTTAACTCGCTGAATGACGCTCCAAGGAGGCCTCATCGTGAAATCATTCATCAGTGATGCGTTGTCTCGTGCCGGAACAAATGCTGCAGAAATGGCGCCTTCAGCAATGATGCCGCCCTACAAGGGGTATTCCGCCGAGGACGAAGAGCTTGAGAAGATACTCGCCAGTCTGAAGACGAACATCAAGATCATCGGATGCGGTGGCGGAGGGTCGAACACG
>JBGOWR010000184.1:0-2791 GCA_041478695.1 Thermoplasmata archaeon
AGTTGTGCTTGACGGTCTTCTCCAGCCGGCTTTCGTCCCGCTTCCGGGCGCATATCAAGCCTCGAACATCGCGCTTTCCTTTGGATGCGTTAGAGAGCTCAGAGCAAGAGGCATAGAGGTATCGGACGATTCGCTTCTCGAAGGACTCCGGAAGGTCGATTGGCCAGGGAGAATCGAGATTCTTTCCAGGTCGCCATTGGTGATCCTTGATGCCAGCCACACCCCTGACGGAGCAGCCGTCGTGGCGGCCGACATCAAGAGACTTGCAGAGGGAAAGGTCATCCTTGTGTTGGGAGTGCTCAATGACAAGGATCTCGGGGAGATGGCAAAGCACTTTGGAGGGATATCCTCAGTAGCGATTGCAGCATCGCCCGCCACAAAGCGTGCTTTCCCAGCTGCAGTGGTGAGCGAAGCTTTGAGACAATACTGCTCAAGAGTGGAGAATGTCGAGGACGTTGGAAAAGCATTCGAACTGGCACTATCTCTGGCGACTGACAATGATACTGTACTCGTGACCGGATCTCTCTATACTATCGGTGAAGGGAGAAAGTGGTGGGACTCGTGTGAAACACATTAGGCGGATAATACAATCGATTGCCAGAGTCTACCCTACTGGTGCATTCCCTGGAAAGGGGAGTGAGGATCCCAGTTGGGAGGCGGATCCATTTCATGTGCTAATATCGACGGTACTGTCACAGAGGACGAAGGACGAGAACACCCACAAAGCATCGAAACGGTTGTTCTCGATGTTCAACTCGCCAAAGGCCCTCGCAGACGCTCATGTCGAAGAGATCCGTTCCTTGATTCGACCAGCGGGATTTCCATCTGCAAAATCCAAAGCGATCAAAGAGATTGCGAGAATAATCCATTATGACCATGGTGATGTCGTCCCAGATAATATGGAATCGCTCCTGGCCCTTCCTTTGGTTGGGCGAAAAACAGCCAACTGTGTCCTGGTGTACGGATTTCATCAAGATGCCATACCGGTCGACACTCACGTACATCGGGTATCAAACAGAATTGGAATTGTCAGGTCGAGGAATCCTGATGAAACGGAACGTGAGCTAGTCAAAGCCGTTCCAAAGGATCTATGGAAATCGGTGAATACCCTCTTCGTCTCATTTGGGAAGGGAATTTGTCGGCCGATTCGACCAAGATGCGAAGAATGCCCGATCACGAAATATTGCGACTACTACTCGACTGTTTTCCAGAAGAAGTATTGATGTAATACAGATTTGTGCGAGACATAGTCAAATGCCGAGGGTTTCGTCAATCTTCTTGCTCATCTCCCTCTCCAGTTGAATCTCAGCCTCCCATTGGTCCAGGTTCTCGAGAACCTCCTTGAGGCTACGCAAGCAGTCGATGCAGATCCATCTCGAGCCGACATTCTTCATGGCTTTCTTCTTGTAACCTACCACTCCGCACATCCAGCAGGCGTGCATGTCTTTTGTTCTGTGCTCGACGTAGGCCTCCATCTTCTTGCCTTCTACGATCGACTCGAGGGTCAGTTCCCTCCTGGACTTCCTCGTGCCTGCCGCCATATCACACCTTTCGCTCGTATCTTGGTAAGCGTATAAGAATATTGCCACATAGTATCTGGAGAGCTATGAAATGAGGTCAGACAATGTTCGGCAAGAATCACTCGTCCAGGTCATATCATGATTCTTGAAGGCATCAATCCTACTACCTCCAAAAGAAGATTAATATGCAAAGCCCTGTTGAGGGCTGGATGCATGAAGTCTCTGTTATGAGTGGAGTTGTCGATGCGATCCTCTCTGAGATGGAGAAATATGAGATCGTAAGAGTGGAAGAGGTCGTTCTTGTTGTCGGTGACCTCACATTCCTCGGACACGAACAGCTACGATTCGCGTTCGAGGTGCTGACAAAAGGAACTCTCTTGGAAGGTTCGGAGCTCAAGATCGAGACAGAAGAAGTGAGAGCAGCGTGCCTGTCATGCAGTTTTGAAGGTAAGGTTGAGTATGTCGAGGACGGATCATTTCATTCCTCCGTGCCAATACTACTTTGTCCCTCTTGCGGAGGAAGGGTGGACGTAGTCGAGGGCGGTACATGCCGCGTGGTTTCGGTGAAGGTGGTCGAGAAGTAGATGTATCGTTTCAGAGATCAAAATGTCGCTAGGGAGATAATCAAGAAGATTGGCAGCATTGGGCTGAAAGCGAAGCTAATGCACGTATGCGGAACTCACCAGGACACTCTGGTGAGATACGGACTGCAGGAGCTCCTCGATCAAGTCGATGTTGAGATAAGACAAGGACCCGGTTGTCCCGTCTGCGTTACCACCTCTAAGGAGATTGTCGAGGCGATTGCGCTAGCCGACTCCGGAGTCACAATCGCAGTATTTGGAGACATGCTCTCGGTCCCTACGCAACACGGTTCCCTGGCCGACGCAAAGGCGAGAGGGGGAGACGTAAGGGTTGTATATTCCGTCGAAGACGCGGTGCGTCTGTCCGAAAAGCACAGAGAAGTCGTTTTCATGGCGATTGGATTTGAGACGACAAGCCCCACGACAGCCTCTGTCATAATTGACGGAGTCCCGGACTCGTTCTCGATTCTAAGCTGCCACCGGCTACTTCCTCCAGCGTTGGATGCCCTGTTTGAGATGGGCGAAGTGAAGGTGGATGGATTGATCGAACCCGGCCATGTGTCAACGATAATCGGTATGGAACCATACCGGAAGATATCAGAAAAGTGGCACTTGCCGCAGGTCATAGCTGGATTCGAGCCTCTAGACCTTCTAATGGCTGCATACATGATCGTCAGGCAAATATCAGAG
>JBGOWR010000014.1:0-9835 GCA_041478695.1 Thermoplasmata archaeon
AATGAGATAAGGGCATCATATGAGGATACCGGGGCGCTCGAGCCGCTCGAGGAGTATTTCGACAAGATATACTACTCCCGCCTTCTCGAATCGATACGCGGCAAGAACAGACCTGAACGATTGTTCCTCGCTTTCATTCAGAAGGAAATCGACATAAACAACCTGAGGACCCTGCTGAAATTGAAAAGGGAGGGTATACCGTTCGAGCGCGTCCGTATCTACTTCATCGACGGGGGAAAGGAGTTGAGGGTCAATGAGCTGGTCCGGTTGGCAGGAATCGAATCCTTTGAGCAGATGCTCGATGAGCTTTCCAGGTTCTCCTTCTACGAGCAGATCAAGGATGCGTTAGAGGATGCCAAGGAGACCGGCTCGCTGACCAAGGTAATGCTCGCACTGCAGAGGTACCTGGCGAAGGAAGCTGAGAAGTTCTCCCACCAGTTCCCGCTTTCCATACTCCCGATTCTTGACTACATGCTTAGGAAAAAGGTAGAGGTCGACAACATAAGGATCATCGCCCGCGGAAAGGAGAGCGGACTTGACGTGGACGTCATTAAGGGACTGTTGGTGATGTGATGGAGATCGCCGTTCTTGGAAACGAGGAGTTCGTCCTTGGATTCCGGCTCGCTGGTGTGAAAAGAATCTTCTTGGCGGAGGAAGGAGACTTCGAGGAGAGGGTCCTGGAGATCCTTGAGGACTCTGCGATAGGGGTTCTTGCGATCAAATCGTCAAGTCTCGAGAGTGTGAGCGCGACCGTTAGAAAGAAGGCGCTTGATAGCATTTCTCCCGTCGTGGTGCCGGTCGGTGGGGAAGAAGGGGACCTTCGGGAGAAGGTCAAGAGGGCCATTGGCGTTGATTTGTACAAGACAGAGAGTGAGTAAGATGGACAAGGTTGGTGAAGTCTTCAGGGTGGCTGGGCCAGTAGTTACGGCGGTCGGGATCTCGCCGAGGATGTATGACGTCGCATTGGTGGGCGATGAGAAACTCATGGGCGAGGTCATTAAGATCTATGGCGACAAGACCGTCATTCAGGTTTATGAGGACACGTCTGGTCTTAGACCAGGAGAAAGAGTCGAAGACACGGGAGAACCCCTCCTCGCCGAACTCGGTCCAGGACTGCTCGGCAGCGTCTATGATGGTGTTCAAAGGCCCCTTCCGGTGCTGGTCGCCGCTATGGGCGACTTCATAAAGAGAGGCGTCAGCGCACCAGGGCTGGATAGGAAGAAGAAATGGAATTTCTGTCCAGTCGTGAGGAAAGGCGACAGCGTCGTGCAAGGCCAAGTGATCGGAAAGGTGCAGGAAGGTTATATCGAGCACAGGATCATGCTGCCCCACAGTGCGGCAGGCACCGTGGACCAGATCAAAGAAGGGGAATTTACGATCGAGGACACGATCTGTTCGGTCGGAGGGAAAGAGGTTCAGATGCTCCAGAGGTGGCCGGTCAGGAGTGGGAGGCCTTTCATGTGGAAGGTTCCTCCCGACGTACCGTTGGTCACCGGCCAGAGGATCCTCGACACCCTTTTTCCGCTGGCCAAGGGCGGCACTGGCGCGATTCCCGGCGGTTTCGGTACCGGGAAGACCGTGATCCAACAACAACTTGCCAAGTGGAGCGACTCCGAGATCGTCGTCTATATAGGATGCGGGGAGAGAGGAAACGAGATGACCGAGGTGCTAGCGACCTTCCCGAAGCTAGAGGACCCGAAGACGGGCGAGCCGCTGATGGGCCGAACTGTCTTGATCGCGAACACTTCGAACATGCCAGTCGCTGCTAGGGAGGCCTCGGTTTACACGGGAATGACCATTGCCGAATACTACAGGGACATGGGTTACGATGTATCGCTTATGGCTGATTCGACCTCGAGATGGGCGGAAGCGATGAGGGAGATATCCTCAAGGCTGGAGGAGATGCCAGGTGAGGAAGGATTCCCGGCCTATCTCGCAGCAAGGCTATCAGATTTCTACGAGAGGGCCGGTAAGGTGGAGACGCTCGGAAGGACCACCGGTGCAGTGTCGGTCGTGGGAGCCGTTTCGCCGCCAGGTGGTGACCTTAGCGAGCCGGTGACTCAGAACACCTTGAGGGTTGTGAGGGTGTTCTGGGCCCTCGATTCGAAACTGCGTGAGCGCAGGCACTTCCCTGCCATCAACTGGTTGACATCCTATTCGTTGTACACGTCAAATCTAGATCCATGGTATCGGAAGAACGTTGCCGAGGACTTCCCGGATTTGAGAGCGTGGGCCATGGAAGTCCTGCAGAAAGAGGCGGAGCTCCAGGAGATAGTCCAGCTAGTCGGGTCAGATGCCCTGCCAGAAGAGCAGAAGCTCACACTTGAGGTCGCCAGGATGATCCGTGAGATCTTCCTGCAGCAGAACGCATACCACCCAGTCGACACATATTCACCTCTTCGCAGGCAGTATGCGTTCATGAAGACCATCAGACGCTTTGGCGATCTGGCGAAGAAGGCCGTGGAGGGCGAAGTGCCAATTGAGCTTGTCCTCGATCTGCCAGTGCGCAACAGACTTGTCAAATCCAAGCTGGAACCCAATGTAGATCAAGAGCTAGAGGAGATAGGGAAAGAGATGGAGGGTCAGTTCGAAGGCTTGGGGGGCAAGTCATGATCCCCAAGGAGTACCGAACCATAACCCAGATCGCGGGACCTCTGGTCTTCGTGGAGAAGACCGAACCGGTCGGTTACGGCGAGCTGGCCGTAGTGATCATGCAGGACGGGACCACGAAGAGGGGGCAGGTCCTCGACACCTCGAAGGACCTCGTCGTCATCCAGGTGTTCGAAGGCACGGCAGGCATCGAAAAATCCTCGGGCGTCAAGTTCCTGGGAGAGACCATGAAGATGCCAGTCTCCCAGGACATGCTGGGAAGAATACTGTCCGGTTCGGGCGATCCGCTCGATGGTGGACCGGTCATCGTTCCAGAGGACCGTCTCGACATCATCGGCTCGGCCATAAATCCATGGGCAAGAGACGAGCCGAAGGAGTTCATCCAGACCGGTATCTCAGCCATCGATGGGATGAACACGCTCGTGAGAGGGCAGAAGCTCCCAATATTCTCTGGTAGCGGACTGCCGCACAACGACATCGCTCTTCAGATCGCGAGGCAGGCGAAGGTCAGGGGCAAGGATGAGGAGTTCGCTGTCGTCTTCGCCGCTATGGGCATAACGAACGAGGAAGCGCAGTACTTCATGTCCGATTTCGAGAGGACGGGTGCGCTGAAGCGAGCCGTCGTGTTCATGAATCTGGCGGACGATCCTGCGATCGAAAGGATAATCACTCCCCGTCTGGCGCTCACTACCGCCGAGTACCTCGCATACTCCCTTGACATGCATGTGCTGGTCATACTCACTGACATCACGAACTACTGCGAAGCGCTGAGGCAGATCGGGGCGGCAAGGGAAGAGGTTCCCGGAAGAAGGGGCTATCCGGGGTACATGTACACCGACCTCGCGACGCTTTACGAGCGCGCCGGGAGGATCAAAGGCAAGAAAGGATCCATCACGCAGATCCCGATCCTATCGATGCCAGGTGACGACATCACTCATCCGATCGCCGACCTTAGCGGTTACATCACCGAGGGGCAGATCGTCGCCGCGAGGGACCTGCATAGGTCTGGCATTTACCCGCCTATCAATGTCGGCGCGTCGCTGTCAAGATTGATGAACGCCGGTATAGGGCCGGGCCTGACCCGGGAGGACCACAAGGCCGTTTCCGACCAGTGCTATGCAGCGTACGCTGAAGGAAAGGACCTTAGGGGCCTGGTAGCTATCGTTGGAAAGGATTCCCTTTCAGAGAGGGACAAGAAGTTCCTTGACTTTGCAGACATGTTCGAGCGGAGGTTCGTCCGACAGGACAGGGAGGAGGACAGGGACATAGAGACGACCCTTGAGATCGCCTGGGAGTTGCTTTCGACATTGCAGGAAGGGCAACTGACCCGTATAGACAGGAAGTACATCGAGAAGTACCACCCCGCGCACAGAAAGAGTGAGTAGAGATGGTAAAGAAAGAAGTGAACCCAACTCGGTCAGAGTTGCTCGAGATAAAGAAGAAGATAAAGCTGACCGAGGCCGGGCACAAGATCCTCAAGATGAAGAGGGACGGCCTGATCCTTGAATTCTTCAAGATACTTGAGGAAGCAAAGAGCGTGCGGCAGAAGATCGTGGAGGATTACGAGAGAGCGACGGAGAAGATCGCGATCGCAAAGGCTGTGGACGGGGTCATCGCCGTGAAGTCCGCCGCGTTCGCGCTCAAAGCCCATCCAGAGATAAGACTGCGGAGCAAGAACATCATGGGGCTCGTTGTCCCGGAGATCGAGTCGACAAGCGTCAGGACGACGCTGGACAAGAGGGGTTATGGCGTCATCGGAACGAGCACCTTCATCGACGAGGCGGCAGAATCATACGAGGACCTTGTCGAGACGATAATCAAGGCCGCGGAGATCGAGACAACGATGAAACGATTGCTCGACGAGATAGAGAGGACCAAGCGCAGGGTGAATGCGCTCGAATACAAGGTCATCCCTGAGCTCAAGGAGGCCGAGGACTTCATAGAGTTCCGTCTAGAGGAGATGGAGAGGGAGAACATCTTCCGTTTGAAGCGCATCAAGCAGAAGGCGGAGCGAACAGAATGAAGCTCCTCGACTTGAGCGATCCGAAGAACAGGCGTTTCCTATTGAGATTCTTTTGGGCGGTCTCCACCTTCATGGTGATTCTCGGGTTCTTATTGATTCTCCTCTACTGGAACGCTTGACCAAGTCGCTAGTTGAAGTTCTTGATTATGCACTTTCCCGTTCCCAGATGGACGATTGGAAGCTTCGCTGGATCGGGGTTGAAGTTGTGCATACGCTGGTAACTCGTCTGGGCTTGCCAGGCAGAAGCGTTGATCAACCGAACGCCTCTATAATCCGATATTCCGGACCCGTGTACGTGCCCAGTGACAAAGAAGTCCGGGACAAGGTCGATGACCAGCATATCCTTCTTTTCAGGTGCGATAGGTGTCTTTCCCCCATATATCGGCGCGAGGTGTCTCCTTCTCAACATCTCCCTCATAGTGTCAAGGGGATTGTTGTAGTTGAGACTCTGGATGCTGCCTATGAAGTCGTCTATGCTTCTGCCGTGATAGGAAAGGATCAGGCGCCCTTCGATCTCGATGTAACATGGATTTCCGACGAAAAGGACTTGCGAGTCGAACATGTTCGTGATCTCCTTGGGGAAGGTGGGTTGGGGCTCGGCGGGCCTTACGGCGTCATGATTCCCTGGTTGGACGATCAATTTCATTCCGTCAGGGATGTCCTTCAGGAGATCGCTCAGCATCTCATATTGCTTGAATATGTCGTCGACGAGGAGCTCCTCTTCCTGGTCCGGGAAGATGCCGATCCCGTCCACGCAGTCTCCCGGCACAAGAACATACTTGACGCCCTCGTACCGTCCTTCGTTCCTGAGCCAGCTCACCATGTCATTCCATTGCTTCTGAAGGAAGCTCTTGCTTCCAATATGTATGTCCGACACGAATGCGAGCGAAGACGTCGAGTCGCTTTTCTCCATCGCACCTTTGAGGGGGATGTCCGGGCGAACGATCTCCTCGACGACCAGCATCTCGCCGTTCTTGTTCTTCTTCCCTATGATCCCTATGACCTCATCCAGAATCACAGGGTCGCTCATCGCTGGGGAGTCCTTTAGAATCAAAGCCAGACATCTCTCTTCTTCATCCTCGATCTCAAGGATCCTGTGACCGTTCTTCGTTGTCCTGACGTCATTGACTATCGCAATGATCCTGACATCCCTATCGAGCTTGAGTGCCTTTGATATCGGAACGCATCCAGCAAGCTCCCTGCGACGAACGAGCATTCGTTTGATCGTCTTGAACCGGTCCGCGAAATATCGAGCGAAGTCGTTGATATTGCCCTCGCATGTGGAGTTGCCAGTGATGTCCCTGATCACCTTGATATCGCTTGAGACATGTCGTTCAAGAGCGACATCGGATATCCCCGAGCTAGCAAGGCGGGCGGCTCCTTCCACCACGCTGGTCTCGGACGAGGTGTCACAAGCGACACTCGACCTGGTATCGCTGATCAGATCGTTCAGAGCAATGATCAACGGTTGTTGCTTGAGGGTCGAGAGCGCTAGTTGCACAAAGGCCAGCGGATCCTCTTTGGTTAGGACGAGCTCGGCCGCGTCCGGCTCAAGTAGAATCCCCTCTCTCGCTAGCAGTTCCAAGACCGTTTCTCTCATTCTTGCCAGAGATTCGGGAGTCCCATTTAAATACTTTTTCCGGTATCCGGGTGGCATGCCGTCGATCACGCTACGCGCAAAATGCTTTCCAACCGAGGATCCGAGAAAGGTTCAGGAGGCTCTGCTCAACGTGTTCCCTGAGTTCTCGGTAGAGGAGTACGAGGGAGGGTACATCGCGAGGGGATCTTCAGCTGATAGGTTCGGAGAAACCATCAGAAACCAACGGATACTGGATACCACAAGACGTGTGATGCTCAAGGGCAGACATGGAAACCAGACCAGGTTCATGATAAACAAGCAGGTCGCGTACGTCGGAAAGGTCAGCTTCGTTGAGGGAACGCCTCCTTTGGGCGGCATAGAGATCGTGATCGAGGACGAGAATCTGGAGCAGTTGATTGACATCATCGCTCCAAGTACTTCAAATGGGGAAGAGAAATGATCGCTGTTTCTTCGCCTGTGCTCTCAATGCTAGATTTCGAGATGGCGCTCGGGTTCGTGAGCCAGAAGTTCAAGGCCTGGGAGGTCGTCGGGGAGGGCCTCCACTTCCTTCCAGAGATCGAGGAAACGTTCCTCGACGCCGCCCCTTCCTATGACATGAAGTTCTCCGCGCACGGACCACTGAGCGACGTGAATATCGGCAGTCTCAATCCAAGACTCAGAGAGGCGGCGACAAGGGAGATAGTCGATGGATTGAATGCAGCCGGCCGCATGGGGTTCGAGGTCTACACCGTCCACCCCGGTTTCTGGTCCCCGATAGGGATGCTCGACAGGGATGCGGTCTACAAGGCCGTCAGCGATTCGCTGTCAGAGATCGATAGAGCATCGAAGGAGGTCGGGATCAAAGTCGCTCTTGAGAACATGCCCGACATGGCGATATCCATGGGAAAGACACCGGAGGATCTTTTTTCGATGATGGAAGGCACGGATCTAGGAATATGCTTCGATGTCGGTCATGCTAACACAGCAGGCACGATTCAGGACTTCCTTGGATACTCTGACAGGTTTGTGAACGTTCATATCCACGACAACCACGGTGACTGGGACGAGCACCTCCCCGTCGGCGAAGGGAACATCGACTTCCAAAAGGTCCTCCGTGGATTGAGGGACTACAATGGCAGGCTCGTGGTCGAGTCTCGGAGCCTCATGGATGCGGAGATCTCTCGGGAAAGGCTGACGAACATGCTCGGCCTGAGCTCCTAGATTCTCCTTCCACATCTTGTGCACTCGAAGACCCCTTCCCTGTATCTCGCCTCAGTGTTGCCGCAGTACCTACAGGAGAATTGGAATCCTCCGCTCCTGGCACTCCAGTCCGGGCCTGAGCGGTCGGTTCCTATCTGATATGGTCCATGGTAGTCACCGGTAGCGACGGCGACTTGCGCAGACGCTGAGTAAGGCCACACATCTCGCCGGAGGAAGAATCCGACGATCTTGGAGGAGTAAGCCACGATGTAGACCGCCCCTATGGCAACCCAGGAAATAATCAGAAGTCCCATGACTATCGTCGATCCAATCCCTGGGAATACCTGCATGGGGATCGAGATGTAGTCCCAGATGAAGTGCATCATTATGGCAGCGTAGATTCCTAATCTGAGGAAGAGGTAACCAAAGGCAAGACCCCCAACGAACGCCGATGGGATCTTTGATGCATCCCAGGCGAACACATGGGCAGTGCCGAACATCGCGGCGGAGAACACGAGGAAGAACAGCTCTGTCGTGCCGATCTTGAATCCTCCTCCAAGGAAGTAACGCTTCCATCCCTCCCTCTTCTTTGAGATCGAATGGACTATCAGAAGCGGGACTCCTATGAGCAGCAGGCGACTGACGATCTCCTCCCAGACCGCGGCATTCGCGTAACCGTACAGTAGCTTCCAAGTCTCCTTGTCCTCCAAAGGCGGGGTGTTGGGGTTGACTCCCAACAGCCCGAGAACGAAGTAGTAGACGAAGGTGAACGAGAGCGCCGCAAAATATATCGTGCCCAAAATGTAGAGCGGGCTGTGTCCCTCTGGTCGGGACTTCATCGCAAGCTCCGCGATGAACCCTTTCCTGCTCTTCCACATCAAGACAGCGAATGAAATGATGATCGTGACGACCAATATGAGATAGTACGCGGCGAAGTAAGGGCCACCCAACTCTGCAATGTTGAGAAGCCATGGTGTGATGAGATAGAGGTATGTCCGATAGGTACCGATCTGAGGAAGTACTTCGGTCGGGCTCCAGATGAGTATCGCGACATACACGATGGTGACGAGCAGAAGCGCGAGAACAACGTACGTCCCTATTCCGGCAACCACCTCCCTAAGGGTCGCCATCGCGCTCTTCTTCAGAATCGGTGGCGGGGCAGCCATTGGCTGCATTGGCATACCGGGTCCGAGAGGTCTGCCGCAATACGGGCAGAAATTGTCGTAGAACGACACGGACCGTCGGCAATCAGGACACGTCGGCCCTAGTGTTTGGCCGCCAAAGTCCGCGCCCTCGGGATTCACGAGCTTTCATCCTAAGAAAACTATTTCTACTTGCCGATTTTCGGTCAACGCACCGCAATGGCATGAAGGAAATGCGTACATGTGCTGGAGGCGGTCCCTGCTTCTCACACAACCAGATTCTTCATAGTAGAAACTTTTATTATTTGACTACTCCTTCCGGAACAGGCCAATCAGGAGGCAAAACTAATGGATGAAGAGACTTCTGGAAAAAAAGTTGAATTTGTAACAATAAGCGCTGAAAAGATACCCTTCGGCAGGAACAACTTTATCGAGGTCGCTCGGAAGAAGGCGATCACTGACGAGGGCGAGAACGAATTCATTTCCCTGTCAAGGGGTTATTATCTTCCTGACGGGTCCGAACGGTTCAAGAAATCTCTGACGATCCCAGACGATCCTCAGATAAAGGCCTTCGTCGTTCAAAAGATATCTTCGATGTGAACTCCTGAGTGGGTCGGGGCTTCCCCCGAACTCTGGAATCACTTCCTTCTATCTAGCAGCAGCTCAAGGTATGAACGTCTTTCATTATCTTTCAGACCAAGCTCCTGCATCATCGAGAGTATCGCTTTCCCACCGACATCAAGGTCTCCTCCCTCGAATTCCAACTCGACGAAGTCCCCAAGCCCAGAGACGCTGTCCAAGCAGACCGCAATCCCGCTGACGGAGTAGATCGTCCTCAATTTCTCCACTTTGCCCGATTCCTTGAATCCGAGTTTATCGAATATCACCATGAGGGCGTCGGCGTCCGAGACTCTCACCTTCAACTCCTCGCGGCTCTTCGTGTCCTCGTCTATCTTCGGCCCCTTGTAAGTGAGAGATACAGCCTCGGTCTCCTTCCTGACTCTCAGAGCTTCGTCGGTGGAGGCGAAGTCGCGCAGCGGATGGGACAGGTAGATGTCGATTTGTCTTCGCTGTCCAATGAGCTTCGCTCCCATCTGTATCAAGATGTTTTCGACCGCTCGAAGATCAGCGCACGGCGACTTCACCTCAATCTCCAGCATGTCCGCATCATGTCCTCGGAGATAGATAAATCCAGCTTCTCTGCGGTACTCTTGTATATAGGCGCAAAGCTATAGCGATGGCGCAGACCCCTATCGGCGAGGTGTGCCTTTGGAACAACCT